>CALFYC010000206.1 GCA_937952895.1 uncultured Neisseriaceae bacterium | reverse complement strand
ATTGGCAAAGAATCTCCAACTAGAGGTGCGCATTTATCATTAATGAGCTGTAAAACTCCACCAACAGTAAAAAGCAGTAACATAATGCCTCCTATAATTTCTTCAATATTGGCTAATTTTAATTTAGCCAAATTATAGTTTCCCGCCTTTTGATGTTCTTCTAAAGTTACACTATTAATAAAATTATGTGGAACAGTATTAAAATTACGCTTAATTTCTGCTGCATTTCTATAATTTAAATATAATTTAAAACTTAATATAGCGATTACTACAATAATAAATGCAATACTAATTAACTCCATCTTCAATTTAACCTTTCATAATTAACCAAGCGCGTAAATCATCCAAAAATTTTGAAGTTGCTTGATTTACTCCAGATGTATAACCACTAGGTGTAGCTGCAACATCCATCGTTTCAATAAATGTCTTACTTTTAATAACTTTATTAGAATTATTATCAATTAATTGAACTAATATTGATAAATTAACCGTTGATTTATCTCCAGCTATTTTTTGATCTAGTTCTAATAAAGACGAAGCTAGACGATATTTAGCCAGACTCATTACTTCAGCCCCAATGACATTATCAAAAATACATGATTGTAATAGATTTTCAACAACCGCTTGGCTTAACATTTGACTTGGATCAGCAACCCATTGGTGATACGCATAAGTAGATAACTCATAATCTGCCGTTGAATAAAAAATCTTTTTTGAATCATAAGGCGCTAAGGCATGCATTTGTTCAACTTGCAGCATTCCCATCTTAGCACCTGAACTACTACAACTATTTGAATCCGAATTTGCTATACTAATTTGATAACGATGAGTTTCCGGCTGGCTAACTGGTTGCATAAAACCACAACTAGTTAGACTGGTGCACATAAAGAGTGATAACAATATTTTACGCATAATTTTATTCTCCTGGTCCAGGTTTAGCCGGAGCTTTGCCTCTAATTAACATTGATGGGTTTTGATTTAACATACTCATAAACTGTTCTAATTCTGAAGAAGTTTGATCTAAATGATAAATCGTTTGATTTAAATTTGGCAATAAAATTGCATTAATGTTTTGTAGAGTATTATCTTGTATATTTGATAATAGATCATCTACATTATGAGTGGTTTTTGAAATTTCAACAGTTAATTTTGAAAAATCTTGCATAGTTTTATTTAAATTCTCTGTATTTGATTTTACATTATCTAAAATTACCGCTAACGTATCAATGCTTTTACCAATTTGGTCGGAATGTTTAGCAATCGAATCAGAAATGCGATCTAGGTTATTTAAAATATTTGAAATATGATTGATATTTTTATCATTTAACATATATTTAAATTGAATTGAAACATCTTTCACGTTATCTGCAAGTGATTGTGCCTGTTCAGATAAACTATACAAAAATGATGGTTGAGTTTGAACTTGCGGGTATGGAGGTTCATTATGGGGTATAATATTATCATCAATTTTAGCATCGTTAGGTAAACGTAAATCTACATATGATAATCCAGTAACACCTTGTGGTTTTAATGTTGCCACAGTATTTTTATTTAATGGTATATTTTGCAGAATATTAAGATATACGAAAACATTTCGTGGATTTTTACTATCTAACTGTAGTTGCTTAACTTTACCAACTTCAACTCCATTATATTTTATAACAGAATCGACATTAATACCATCAACTGGTTCATTAAAAACTGCTAGATAGATATTATATGGTTTATGTTTGGTTGAAGAAAACCAGAGCCAAACGGTTAATAAGATACACCCCGTAAGGACGACAAATAGCCCAACTACTAAATATTGCCGATTGTTTTTCATTTAGAATTCTCCATTTGGTTTAGATAAAAAGCTTTAGTAACTTTACCTCTTGCACCATTAAAATAATTATATAGCTCCGGAATTTCTTTACTATTTGCTGCATTTTTAACTGTATCATGAAA
Organism: uncultured Neisseriaceae bacterium; assembly: GCA_937952895.1. Taxonomy (GTDB): domain Bacteria; phylum Pseudomonadota; class Gammaproteobacteria; order Burkholderiales; family UBA11063; genus Aquella. The sequence goes on along the minus strand of CALFYC010000206.1, from coordinate 13,721 downwards.
TAATACTTGCTTATTTCCCAGATATACTATTTCGTCAGAAATATTCCAAATACTATCTAAATCGTGAGTAATCATGATTACTGTTAAATTTAATTGTTGTTGTAAACTTAAAATCAAATTATCAAAACCATCAGCACTATTAGGATCAAGACCTGCAGTAGGCTCATCTAAAAAAATAATTTTTGGGTCTAGTGCTAAAGTTCTTGCTAAAGCAACACGCTTTAACATCCCGCCACTAATTTCTTTAGGCTGCAAATGATAAGCGGTTTCTGGCAGTCCAGTTAATTTTAATTTTAAAACTGCAATATCTTTAATGGTGTTTAAAGAAAAATCTGTGTATTCCATTAATGGAAACATTACATTTTCCAAAACAGTTAATGAAGAAAACAATGCTCCATGCTGAAACATCATCCCCACTTTACTCAATTTAAGTTTAGTTATTGGATTTTCAACATCATAGCTAGTGACTTTTTCACCAGCAATATATATCTCACCTTCATTAATTGGTTGTAACATTAAAATTTCACGAATTAAAGTCGTTTTACCGCATCCACTAGCACCAATTATTGTAATTATTCGATTTGGATAAATTGTTAAATTTAAATTTCTGTGTACCCAATCACCATTAAAGCAAGTACCCAAATTTTTGATTTCAATGACTGGTTTTAATTCTTGTATCATCTAATACTTACACACCCAATATTTGGAAAATTACAGCAAATAATGCATCAAGTAACACCACAAAAATAATACCTAAAACCACACTCTTTGTTGTTTGTTCGCCAATACTATTTGCATCACCCTTCACATTAAAACCGCAAAAGCAGCCAATTAGAGCAATTGTGAATCCAAATGCAATACTTTTGACAATTCCGCAGGTATAGTTATTAATCGAAACATAACTTTTAAGCCTAGAAAAAAATAATAAATAACTAATGCCTAAACTGTTTTTTGCAACAATTGCTCCACCTGCCATACTTGCAATATCTGCAATTGCAGTAATTAAAGGAGCTGCGATCATAACCCCAACAATTTTTGGTAAAACAAAGCGTTTAATTGGTGAAATTCCCATTGTTTGAATTGCATCAATTTCTTCTTGAACTTTCATTGTACCTATTTCAGCAGTAATTGAGGCTCCAGTTCTACCGGCAATTATAATTGCCGTTAACAATGGTGAAACTTCTTTTAATAAAGCAATTCCTAAAAAATTAACCACATAAATATTTGCACCATAAGTAACAAATTGTGGGCTCATTTCATATGCAAGCGTAATTCCAATCAAAAAACATAACAAAGAAGAAACCCATAGACCTCTTAAGCCAGCATCTTCAATTGACCTCATCATCTCTTGAATATTTAACGAAGAAAAATTCCTAAATAATTGCAAAAAATTGATACAAAATTGTCCGTAAAAAGCTATGAGTTTAAATAAATCAGACCAAAAATCAATGACCCATTTACCAACGTTACCAAATAAACCGTGGCTTTCTATATGCTGATCAGGCAAATAGGATAAATCTAGATTGCCTAATACTCTTTCATATAAATCTTTTTCATGCTTAGGTAGAATGACTGTACTTACTTTAGTTTTATGCTCTTGCAGATAATTAATAATTTTTTTGATAAAGTATGCACCCGTTGTATCGAGTTCTTGGATACGAGATCCATCAAGTTCTATACTCAATGAATTTTTTATTTGCTCTAATGGCAAAAAAATCTTATTTTCATTGATAGTAGACCAAATCCAAGATCCTTCCATGATTAGACAATTCTTAGTTGCGTCGAAATTAATTTCCGCGAAACTATTTAGATTATCTAGGACTTGATTTGCCGCATCTTTATACATAAATCTTATTAATACCAAACAATTGATTGAGTCGTGATTATATCATAGAATAGTTAAAAGCTTGACTTACAATTAACTAGACAAATTGTATAAAATTTTAATTTCATATAGCTTTCTGAATCGAAAAGTATTACACAAAAGTTACCTAAATTGAGACTTTACCACTAAAACACTATTTAAATTAACAGCATTTTGTCGTGGTTGTAAATTTGACCAATTTATTCCATCGTCAGATATTTCTATATCCCCAAAAATTCCAACAGCCACAAACTGATTATCACTATTTACAGCTATTCCATTTAGGTCATAACCTAAACCTAATGTTGTAGCAGTTTCCCAATTATGACCTCCATCATTTGATACTACAACTTTACCATAAGAACCTACAGCCACAAATTCACCACTCTCATTTGCAGTAACAGCATTTAAATCAAAAAATGACTCATTAACTGTTGCAGGAGACCAATTATCGCCCCCATCAGTAGATAAAACTATAGTATTAGTAGTGCCAACAGCGACTAAATTACCTGATGAATTCTCTACGACTGAATTAAGGATTGAAGCTGTTCCAGTAGAAGTTGCATTTGACCAAGTGTAGCCATTATCATCTGAAAGAATTATGCTACCATTAGTTCCTACCGCAATAAATCTTCCACTGGCAGTTGCAGTTACACCACACAAAGCGGCAGATTGGGAAATCACTGTCCAGTCTATCCCATTATCTGAAATAACAACAACCCCACTATCTCCGACTGCAACAAAATGCCCGCTAGCATTTACAGCAACCTGATGTAAATTATTAATAGTTTGAGAATTTTCTACTATCCAAGTTAAACCATCCGATGATCTTAATATTAGCCCGTGATCTCCAACTGCAACAAATTCCCCACTTTGACTCATTGTGACCCAATTAATTATTCGATCTGTAATGCTTGCTTGAGCTTCAGTCCAATTTAAACCATCCTCTGAATATATTATAAGCCCGTTATTACCAACACTCACAAATTTGCCATCTGACCCTACATTTACAGATAGCAAATTATTAGAATTAACACCCGATGACTCTGCTGCTACCCAAGAAACACCATCAGTGGAATAGACTATTACCCCATAATTCCCAACAGCTACAAATTGACCATTTGAATTAACCGTAACCCCATTAAGCGTTTCTGAAGTGATAGATGATGTTATACTATTCCAATTTATTCCATCAGTTGAATAAATAATCGTTCCATTAGTACCGACTGCCACAAATTTGCCACTTGAATTAACCGTAACTCCATTAAGAGTTTCTGAAGTAATAGATGATGTTATACTATTCCAATTTACTCCATCTGTTGAAGAAATAATTACTCCATTATCAGCAACCACAACAAATTTACCACTACTATCTACTGTTATACTATGTAAATTCTCTTCTATATGAGAACTTTCTTGTTCCCAAGTCATGCCATCTATGGATGAAAGTATTACCCCATTGTCACCAACTGCAATAAATTTGCCGTGTGCATTTGCAGCTACAGCATTAAGATTTCCTTCTATATCAGATGATACAGCATTCCATATAATTCCGCTTTCATTAGAATTTAAGATTATTCCAGAAATTCCAACTGCGACAAGTCTGCCATTACTTGATGCAACGCCGTGAATACTATGCATTGGGCGCTCTACATTAACTAGCTTAGATAAGCTTGAATCATAGGTATTAATTATTCCAGCATTTCCAACCATTAAAAATGATATCGGATTCACTACAACTGTTACTGTATAGTCTTGGGTAGAACCATCTTCTGCAGTCACTTGATAAACAACTGGATCAGTAAAATTATTTTGAGTCACCCCATTTACCTGAATAACACCATTAACTGATACACTAAAACCAGTTGTTATATAAGTTGCAACTAAAGAAGTGAGATTAGTCCCGTATGGCATAGTTACTGTAATACTTTCCCCAGTTATTACCCCAGAAGTTCCATTCAATGAAAAAGAAGTTATTGATTTTGAACTTGGAGTATCTGAACCACTTACTAAAATTGTAATTGGGCTTAAAACAGTTGTAACGCCAATATTTGACACTGCAATTGGTGTAATAAAGTAAGTGCCACTTGGGGTGCTCTCCGATGCAGCAATACTTAATACACATTTGTTAGATATACTATACAATGTGGTAGTAATATTACAAGTATTGGGATTTAAAATAATACCATATGATTCTAAATTTAAATTGTTAAATTTAGATTGAAGCTGTAGCTTATGCTTTATTTGTGAATTCGTTTGATGAGTAACTACAAAACTAAATGTAAATTGATCTGGTGTTCCACCTACAGCAACCAATGTCACACTAGCACCACTCCCACCACTTGTCAAAGGAATATTATTTGCTGATGCATAAACAGAAGAACCATTAGGAAGAGTTCCTAAGGAAATAGGCGGATTACTAATTGGGGGATTCGCTTGTGGCGCACAAGAAGCTATAAAAAAAGATAATAAGACAGCAGTATACAAAAATATCCGTGATAAATTTATCATATTAAATGCTCTTTAAGTATTTAGTAGTTAAAAAATTTAAGCCACCATCCTAACATAAATTGCAGAAAATTATCTAAAATTTAGGGTTTTCCAGTTATATTTTTTGCAATTCAATAACTAATATGCCAATCTCCTATGAAATCAGATTTAATCTATAATTGCTGTATAATTTAAGAATTTTAATATCTGTGATAAATAGTATGTTTACTATTTATCACAACTCCCACTTTTTTACATTTATAAAGTCTAAATTTAAGCTTAGAATTATTTATAGTTTATACGCTCATCATTTGACTGTTATTTTTATTATAAGAACTTGACTATTACTTTTCTAATAATCTGAGAAATTATCAATTACATTACTAATGAGATCTTCACAGTCTAAACTAAATCTTAACCTTGAAGCTCAACTTAGATTAGCTTTTCATAATATATAATATCTATCCATTTTAAATATTTGGCATTATTTTGTTTTTAAGTAAAATATTTTAATTATAGTATGGTCCATGCTTAATCCAAAAATCAGGCAGAGAAGTTTTTATTCCTCGGCAAATCATAATCGGCAATTGATTTTCATCAGGTCTTACATACTTATTATCTAGCAATTTTCCAGCTAAAATCTCTGAACTATAAAGGTGAATACCACCATCACAATCACCCCCTACACGAACAACAACATCACCATTATTAATACTTTTTAGCCCCCAAATATAATATTGATTATGAAAACTCATAACTTGAGGTAAATGATATTTTTCTCCAAAAAATTCCAAAGCTGCAGCTTGACCATAATTATTAGTTATAATAACTGCACGTTGACGTTCTGAATCTGGAAGTTTAGCAACTATTTCAGCCACTTTGGATGCAAGCTCTGGCCAACCATGCATATCAGCATACTGTTGTGGTAGAGCACCCTCCATAACATTTTCTGTTTTTGTAACATTTGCGGAATAAATTGATGAAAAAGTTTTATCATATATTTTAATTTTTATTTGATTATACTTAATAAAAAGTGGCTCAGGGAGTATTGGCATCATATCTGGCAAATACAAAAATAGGCCACATAATATAACTATAGAAATAATAATTGAACGAACGAATTTGAATTTAATAGTCCAGAATTCTATAGCAACAGCCCCACCTGCCATGAATATCGGATATATGCCGCTAGTATAATAACCCTTCCCATGAAATAAAACCATTAAACCAATTAATACTACAAACATAATTGCCAAAGAGCGTGTTTGGCGCTTATGCCAAAAAAATCCTATACCAATCATCCAAATTATTGACAAAAATTGGCCAGTAAACGCTAATTGACTCAACAAATATTGCCATGGAGATAACATAACATTTTTATGAATTTGATCATTATGCAAAAGCTTCAACATTGGAAAATTATAATGAGATTGCCAAATTACATTAGGTAATACAATAGCTAGACCTAAAACTGCTCCAACTATAACCCATCTTGAATAAAGATAGCGTCTTTGTTGAGTAAAAACTATTCCTGTTAATAGAGCCAAAGCAAAAAATATAATACTATATTTAATTTGAAAGGCAATACCTAAGATTATTCCAATCATAACCCAAAGCCTTGGATTATCATATTTTATTACACGTAACACTAATAAACCAACTAACGGCCAAGTGATTCCACCAAAACTATCGGTATTTAGAGTGACTGTAAGCGCCATTAATATTGGACAAAAAAATACTGCTATTGCAACTAAAATTTGGGCAAACTTCCCCCCCTCTAGTTCAATTACAATTAAACAGCTTATATAAACTGATACCGCAGCACATATTGCAGGGATTGTCCGTAATAAAAATAGTGAATGACCAAAGATTTGGGAACCCGCAGCAAGTAATGGCACTATTGGTGGCTGATCGACATACCCCCAATCCGGATGGCGTCCACATATAATAAAATATAACTCATCACGAAAAAAACCATAATGAGGATTACCCAATAAATGTGCAATTAAAACCAATAAAGCTGCAATAAGTGGTATATTTTTATTAAGATATAATGATCCACTCTTAGAATTATTTTTGGTATTAGAAATCATAAAATAAATCACCTTAAGATTTTTCTTAGAAATATTTATAAATCATATAGCTAATTAGATAGCATACCTCTTGTCAAATAATTTATGGATAAGACAAAAAACTAATTTTATCAGATATAACTATTAATTTTATGCAACTTAAGATACAAGTAGTGTCTCAGTTTCAGAAATCTATATTCTATTATCAAAGGATTATCATTCAAACTGAGAAACTACTGAAAATTCTGAGTAGTTACAATAATTCCATATTTTTAGTATGATTATTTATCTACTATAAAAAGGTATATTTTCAAATGTTTGTCCTCCATCACGAGAAATTGCAAGGCCAATATCAGTTGCAACATAAATCGTGCTACCACCTAGCGCAACATAATGAAGAGCACTATACCAAACTGTTGGTTGATCATCATGGTAATTTATCAAAGTATATAATACAAATGGATCATCCAAACGAGTTAGAGATGCCATATATAATACATCATCATTTGCTATAAAGAGATTTTGATTGCTATCTAGAGTAATATTATGAATAAAATTACTTGCATTATGACTGATAGGATGTTCAATATTTGTAAATGAAGGTGTGGAAAGCCTATTTGTGTTTACACCAATTCCCCAATTAGTTGCAACAAATATTGATTCTCCATTATTACTTAGTGTCACCCCATTAACCGTATTATTTCCAAGACCATTTAACATAGTATAGGTTTTGAATGATTGGCCTCCATCAGAACTTACACTCAGGCCACCATTGGTTCCTGCATAGATTGTTCCGTCAGATCCAACTGTAACACTTAAAACCCAGTTAGAGCCTAGTCCATTTACAACTGTTTTATTTGTAAAAGTTTGTCCTCCATCAGTGCTTATGGAAAGTCCATTATAAGTAGCTACATAAATTGTGCTTTTATCACTACCTAATGCAACGTCATAAGTAGAATTATCCCCCAAACCATTAGCAGTTGTATATTTTTTAGATGTTTTGCCATTATCTGTACTAACAATTAGACCTTGCTGGGTAGCCGCATAAATAAAGTTATCACTATCTATCATTACTTTATGAATAATATCAGAATCTAATTCTGGATCACTGACAAAATTAAAAGTTTTGCCACCATCAGTGCTTATTGCAAGTCCTTGGCTAGTTCCAACATAAACATTTTGTCCATTATTTGTTGTTGCTACACTATTTAACACATTATAGAATTGATTTTGATTTATTTCAGATTTAATTTGTGATGGCTGATTAATAGTAATGTAATAATTATTATCACTATGATTATAAGAAACCTTGTAATTCTTAGATGCCGATTCATAATATGTAACCCATTTATGATCCGTATAATAATAAGGGGTAACCCCAAATGCTGCAATTTGTGAAATTAATCCAGTATTTTTATTTTTACCATATATAGTAAATGAATAATAATTACAACTCGGATTATATAGATTTTTACATGGAACTATACCAACCGGAACTTCTAAGTCAAAAATTTCTGTAGAAGATTCAGCTTTAATATAATTAGACAGCATGTAAGAGGTGGTTACTGTATTTTCAGCTTCTGGTTCGGCAAAAACATCTGTAATATCAGAATTAGAGTTATGTAAATAAATATGGAAATGCCTTTTTCCATGAGCTGCAAAAGTATATCCTATATTTAAAAAGATTAATATATACAGGAATGTCTTATATCTTGTCACACTTCTAAGTTTAGTTTCATTAAACATTAAATCCTCCATATATAAGTCAATTTGAAAATCTAAGTTTTTTATAATTTTAGACCAAAAAATCATCAGAAAATTATATCATATAATATAATAATAATCAAACATTGTATGGGTCTTTATAAGTAATATTAATGAATCTCATTCTTAATATAGTAATTTATTATCGCAAAATGAAAAATGAAATGCAACAAAATTAAGAATTAAAGATAAAGGGTGAGAGCCAGATTTATAATCTATGTTATTTTAGTGACTACAAGGATTAAAAAATGTGGAAACAACTCACCCAGGTAGAAAGATATTATCTTTCAAAAAGAATTGTAGATTCAACAAGTATAGTTGATATTGCAAAAGAACTAGGAATTCATCGTTCAATAATCTATAGTGAATTAAATCCGCAAATTGAAAAATGAATAGTTAATGCGGAAATTTTAAGAATTCCGCATTAAAAATTACTTAGCTCTAGATTCATCAGAAAGTAAAAACGTACAAGTATCCGTATTAGGTAAATATTCATATGCAGTAGACTCAATATAATTATTATATTTCACATGAATATTGGTTAAGTCAGAGCAAAATGCGTATAAAACCGTATTTGGATTAACCGCAGGAGGGTTGGTCACCACATCGGCAGATAAACTTATTAGACTTTGTGACAAATCATTAGTTGTAATTGAAAAAATTGCAGCAACATCAGTCCCTCTTGGGTAAATTGCATTCCCTGGCTTAACTAATGGACAAATTGAATTATTCATATGAACCACAGATAATCGTTCTGGATACCCATCTAAAGACACCTTACTTTCTGAATTAATACAGGGGCTCAATATTAATAAGCTCTCATAAGTAGGCGCAATATACTCCGCAATAACAATTTTGTCATTTGTATAATTCCAAAAACTGTCCAATTTTACAGCATTTGCGATTCCACACATTAAAACCAATAGATGAATTACTAAAAATTTTCTTTTCATATTTTCCATTCTTTAAAAAATATTTAATACACAATAAAATGATAGCAAAAATTGTTACCGCCAATTAGTATAACTTAAAATTGATAAGTCTATAGATAAAGAAAACCATTTTATTTTAGCATCTATTTTTGATTTACTCTTATAAAATCTCCATCACATACTAAACGGAGTATTATTCTTTCGTTTTACTTGTATTAGAATTTGCACTTTTTTTCGTTGGCTTTTTCACTTTTGAAATATTCAAATCGCCTTGATTAACCGATGATTCATGAGCTATATCTAAAATATTTTTATCTACTTTACCATTTTTAGTTGAAGATTTATTATCTTTATGTTCAGGGTTTACATTTACTCCATCAAATTTATTATTACTTTCTTTTATTGTAGAATCATTTGCGGATTCTTGAGTATTTGTATTAATAAAATATTCTTTTGAACCTTTCCTTAGCCACTTACTATTAAGGCTAAAATAAAATTTAGCAATTAATGCAATGATTGCAACAAGTATTACCACCATAATTATTTCCATATTAATCTCCTTCTTATAATTGAATCAGTCAATTATATTAAAGAAAAATATTTAATTAAAATTAAAATTATACCGAAATTTTATGAATATATCTAAGTCCACAGTAAATAGTAGGTGATTATTTTTAGAAGAATTACATATTAAAGCTATCTGCAGTAACAATTTATTGGATTTCATTTAGAATAAAAATTTTTATTAAAATATATTAAAGGCTAATCACTATCTAATCTAAAATTATCTCTAATCTGACCTTTATCATTCTTGCCACAACAATATGCTTTATTATTTATACTAATCGCACAGCTCGTGTTTGTTGTAAGAAATACACTTCTAAATAATTCTGAAATTCCAACACTAATGTCAAAAGGAACCTTGGAGCCAGTCATTAATCCAACAACGTCAAGCTGGCCAACCTCATTATCTCCCCGACACTAAACAAACTGACGTTTATTTATTATAAAGTCAGAATCTTCATGATCAAATATAGGTATAAAAGTATAAAATATTTTAGAATTTGAATAATTTTTTGATTAGAACATGCAAGACATATATTTAAAATGTCCATATAAATAACCATCTTTACTTTATGCTTATCATATGGACAAATAAATTTAATTTTATAGTTTGCTAAATAGCTTAATTAAGGTTATTTATAACTTCATTTTATAATCAATTAGCAAAAAAACCATTATATGGCTCAATTGTACAAGAAGCACTAACTCCAACAGCGCCAGAACAAGTAATTTTAGCACCTTGATCATCAATTACCCCATTTGCTTTACCACCTCCAACCTGAGTATTTGCTGAAATTTCAGTCCCACTAGAAGCACAAAAAACCTTCGATTGTCCTGAAATTAATGATCCCTTATTTGTAACTCCATAACCACATGAATCACTATTTCCACTAAAAGAATAATCCATTGTTTGAGCTCCAGTACACTCAAACTTTAAGGGATAACAATCTTGTGGGCAACTTATGTCAGAGGCAAATGAATTCCCAGCAAAAGATATTGTTGATATTGATAATGCTAATAATATTGTTTTTTTCATTTTGATTTCCTTTTTAAATATAAATATAATCTGTGACTGCAAATACACTTGACAAGTCAAAGGGATTATAGTTATATTATTATTAGTAAAACAACCAAAATATTTAGGGGTATTCTTTCAATACAAAAATTTCAGATAATCAAAATTAAAATAGTGATTATTAATAAAAAACATATGATTTTGAAAGAAAGTTATTTTGAATATTTAACCGTTAATGGATCTATAAGATTCACCCACATGACTTTTTTAATGTATAAAGACCATAAAATAGTTAGTGTATAATACACGCTTACTAGCTTATCTTAAAAGGAGATAAAATGTTATTGATTAATCGTAAATTGAAGTTATTTGGCCTTGTTTCTTTAATAATATTTTTCTCAGTTCTCACAGCTTGCAATAATGGTAGTAGTTCTACCACTGCAAATCCCAATGTAGAACAATTAGTAATTTCATCACCTACTAAGTCAAATATAAATATAGATGAATCTGAAAATTTTACGATTAGTATTAGCAACCGACCTTCAAATGAATCAGTAACTGTAATAATTAATAGTAATAATAGTTCAGTTATAACTGTGAGTCCAAATTATTGTATTTTATCAATCGCCGAAAGCTCTTGTATTACTACAGTTACTGGAGTTTCATCAGGTTCAGCAACTTTTTCTGCTAGTGCTGTAGGAATTGAATCAGTAAACTCCGAATCAATAACAGTAATTCCAAATACAGGTATTTTATTTGGCAATATGGGGGGCTTGGTATTTAATAATAATACTATACTTCCTGGATCTTCTGCTTTAAGTGTAATCGATGATAGTCAAGTTCAAGGTTTGGTTATTGATTCTAACAACAATATTTATGCAGGAACATTTGGCAATACATTTAATGGATTTGGTGCTGGTAAAGTATTTAAATATGAAAGTAATAAAGGATATTGGGAAATGTTACCAGGTAACGGCCAGGCTGGTTCTCTAGATAACTCTTCGGTAAACATTTTAGCTGTTGATAGCAATAATAATATTTATGCTGCAACTGAAGCTGGTAATGTTTTTATATATAAAAATAGCATATGGACTTTACTAGGTGTTACTTTAAATAACCCAATATACGCACTTGCAATTGATTCAAATAATAATATATTTGCTGGAACCCAAAATGATGGTGATGTTTTTAAGTATGTCAATGGTAATTGGCAATCTCTTGGTTCGCCAGATGGCACAAACATTAAATCAATTGCAATTAATAGTAGTGGAGATTTATATGCTGCAACCAATGGAGATACAGATGGACAGGTATATAAATATATAACAGGCACAACATGGAATGCAATTAGTTCATTTAATGATGGTTCAATAAATGTTGTTGCAGTAAATAATACTGAAGTTTTTGCAGGAACAAATAACGGTAAAGTATACCGGCATTTAGGTGGAACATCATGGAATCAGTTAGGGGCAAAACCTGATGATACTGCAATAATGGCATTAACTGTAGTCGAATCTGATATTTATGCTGGAACACAAGGAAGTGAAGCTAATGGACAGGTATATCATTATAATAATCCGTTATGGGGACAAATTGGGACATTAAATAATGGTGCTGTTTCAGTAATTTCAGAAAAGAACAATCATCTTTTTATTGGCACATCGAATGCTGGAGGTGTATCAATTGGCATGGCTTATGAGTATGATAATGAAGCATGGTTACCAATTGGTAAAGGAGCATTGGATGGAACCCCAGTTTATTCTACTACCATAGATAATAGTGGTAATTTTTATGCAGGGACTTTGAATAATGTATATAAATACACACAAAATAGTACTACATGGGCAGTTCTTGGCAATATTTCAGCTATAGATAGTTCTGGTGTAAATGCATTAGTAACGTATGAAAGCATTATATATGCAGGAACCTTTTCTGGTAATGTTTTACGTTCAAATATTAATTTTGGGAATTGGGCTAAAATAAAAGACACAATCTCAAATACAACAATTTCAAGCTTACTTGTCAGCTCCAGCGGACAATTATTTGCAAGTATTAACGCAAACACTGACTCTGAACCTAATGATGGAACAGTATGGAAATATAGCAGTAGCAATGGAACATGGTTAAAACTGACTGGTTCAGGATCTGAAGGATCGATCGATAGTACTACTATCCAATCATTATCTTTAGATAGTTTGGGTAATCTATATGCTGCAACGGCAGGAACTGGTAATGGTGGATTTGTATGGAAATATCCGGCAAATACAAGCACTTGGCAACTCCTTGGCCTAGGAACATTGGACGGATCGGCTGTTCAAGTTGTCAAAGCTTATGGAGATAGTATATATGCAGGAACTTATTATGGAAATATATTCAAATATAATGGCTCTTATTGGATCAAGCTAAATGATTATCCTATTGATAATTCTGGTATTAGTAATATCCTATTCATTGATGGCGCAAATCTATATGCCACAACTTTAGGCGGCCTAATATGGCAATATGTAGAAAGTAGTAACTCATGGAATAATACTAGTTATGGAATCGGCATATCAATAAACAATGGCGGTGGAAGTGGTTTTTAAATCAGTTATAGAGCTAGGAATAGGATAATAAAAACGCCCATATGATTAAAACTCTTGCTAAAATTTTGGTTACCAAGCTAACTTTTTAAGAGATCTTTTATTAGCATAGTAAAGTTATGCTTAATGATAGATGATTTTTGTGTAAAATTTATGCCAAAATATATATTTAATATTCTAAAAAATAAACTAAACCTATCTCACCCTAGACATGGAAATATATTCAATTTTATTGGGCATATACTCTCCACTTTAGTTGATTATCAATTCTTATGTAAGAAACCTAAAATCAAGATAGATTGGTCTTTGATAAATTTAAATAAGGCCTGATTTGTTTTTATTTTTTGAAAAATTGGCGGAGCGGACGGGACTCGAACCCGCGACCCCAGATCGGAAGAGCGTCGTGTAGGGAAAGAGTGTCTTCGCCTGTGTAGATCT
>CALFYC010000205.1 GCA_937952895.1 uncultured Neisseriaceae bacterium | reverse complement strand
AGGTTGGTTATCGGGAGATAAAATTGAACTTGGTTTGATCCCAATGGGCGCAATCGGGATGACATTAGGTTTATTTGGTTTGAGTTTTACGACATCTTCAGTGCTCTCAGCTTTTTTAATTATGGTTATTGTAGGAGCATTTGCTGGTTTGTTTATCGTACCATTGAATGCCTTATTGCAAGAGCTACCAGAAAAACATGAAAAAGGGCGTCTGATCGCCACTAATAATTTTTTCAATGGCGCTGCTATGATTTTGGCAGTACTGCTTACAGGCTTTTTGCAAGGTGTCGCAAAGATCAGGCCTGACAATATTATGTTTATCTTTGCATGCTTAACTTTAGTTTTTAGTATTATTACTTTATCTTTTAATCCTAGATTTTTCGTAAGATTTGTGATTTGGTTAATTGTTCATACATTCTACCGAGTCAATATTATTAATAGTCCGAATATTCCCAAAAATGGTCCAGCTTTAATTGTCTCTAATCATGTTTCTTATATAGATGGTCCAATTATTAGCTCTGTATTGCCAAGATTTATTCGCTATCTGGCTCACAAATCTTATTATTACCACCCGGTGTTATACCCATTATTTAGATTTGCTTATGCTATTCCGATTGAATCAGGTAATGAACAAAAAGTGAATGAAAGTATAGCACGAGCCAGAGCAGAGCTTATAGCGGGTCATGTAGTTTGTATTTTTGCTGAAGGCAGGCTGACGCGGACGGGCAACTTATTACCATTTAAAAGTGGGCTTGAGAAAATAGTTGAAGGATTAGTTATACCTATTATACCAATCCACCTTGACCAATTATGGGCAAGTGTCTTTACACCAAGAAAATCTAAGCAATTATTTAGGGTACCGCAACAATTTCCTGCTCGAGTAACTGTAACCTTAGGTGATCCTATGCCAGCTAATAGTAAAGCCTGGCAAGTGCGATTGGCCGTCCAAGAGCTAGCCGTGCAAGCACGTGTGAGTGGTCAACAATTCGATCATTATTTGTCTGTCGAATTCTTCAAAGCAGCAGCTAATTCTCCATTTAGAAGATGTGTTTATGACGAAATCAATAATAGATTTTATAAATTTTCTACTTTTAGCAACCAAATTCTATGTCTTGCTAATAAATTTAAAAAACTTCACAAGCCGCAAGCTCGCATTGGTTTATTGTTGCCTTGTGGTTATCAATCAGTATTGATGAATGCAGGGTCAACCACTGCGGGATTATCAGTGGTTAATATACCGTTGAATTTTAGCATCGATGAAATTTTGACGTTGGTAGAGGATTTGAATTTACAAAAAATTTACACCTCTAGTGAATCAGAATTAGGAGCAGTGCTAGTTCAACATCATAAGGCAACTGATGTTAAATTATTCTTAAAAGATTTGTTTAATCAGGTGAAAACTTTGAAGTGGCGTACTTTGGGCAAGTTAAAGTATGTTTTACCTATTAAAACGATTATTAAGTGGGTAGGAGCTTTACCTTCAAATCCAGAGACAGAAGTAACAGTTATTGTCCCAGAAGACAAGAGTAAGAATTATATCAGCCTATCTCATGAGAGTGTCTATAATAACATATCATGTATCAAGCAAGTTTTAGATTGTAATCGTTACGACCGTTTCGCTAGCGTATTGAACTACAACAATTCTTTCGGTTTTACTGATAACCTGTGGGCGCCACTTGTTGTCGGCAACGGCATCGTGCCTGTTGATGTAAAAAATAATTCACTTAATGCTATCGAGTGCTTATTTAAACAACAAGCTACAATATTAATGACACATTTGGAGTTTTTAGAGTATCTCTATAACAATATACCTACCAACCTTATCGCACATTTAAGATTTATTATATGCACTGGCCCAGTTAGTAACCACTTTAGTGAGGCATTTTATGATAAATTTGGCATCAGTATCTTAACAGGCTTTGGTATGCCAGAATTAGGATCATTCGTATCGTTAAATACTCCTAATGTTAGAAGCAAAGGTCACTTACAACGCGGCACTAAACGTAGCTCTGTTGGTCATCCTTTGCCTAATATTGCTGCTAGAATCGTCGATCCAATAAAAAATACTTTATTAGAACCTGGTGAAGAAGGCTTTCTAGAAATCAAGTCACCTGCTCGTATGCTTGGATATACTTTTGACATTATGAAGAATAAAAATTCACCTATAGTATCTGGTGTCGATCAATGGTTTAATACTAAATTAAACGCAAGAGTAGACGAAGAAGGGTTTATTTTCTTGATAAGTCCTGAACAAACAGAACAATTAGATCAATTGGATCAGCTAGATCAACCAAGCGTTGAGGAGTAAATATGTCACGATATGCAAACTTAAAAACATTAAAAGTTACTATTGTAAATAATATTGCTTATTTATCTTTTAATCGCCCAATGCACATGAATACTTACAATTTTGAAATGAGTCAAGAATTGCCTGATTGCGTTGAGTCTTTAGCTGAAGATAAAACTATTAAAGTCGTTGTCCTATCAGGAGAAGGCAGTGTTTTTATGGCGGGCGGTGACATTGATTTGCTAAAAAATGCTATCACCGAAAATAAAGAACATACTGCTGCAGCCATAGCAAGTCTGCATGAATCGATCACATCTCTACAGACTATGGATAAAATAGTTATTGCAGCTGTCAACGGTGCTTGTGCGGGTGCAGGTATCAGTCTTATGTTGAGCGCAGATTTAGCTTATGTTGCAGATGGCACAAAATTTAATACTGCTTATCTTAATTTAGGTTTATCACCAGATGGTGGTTTGACTTATTTTTTACCACGAGTCACTGGTCAGAAAAAAGCAGCAGAGTTAATATTATTTGCTGAACCGTTTTTTGCTAAAGATGCTTTGGAGCTTGGATTAGTTAATAAAGTTTTTCCTAAAGAAACTTTTATGCAGGAAGTACAAGCGGTAGCTGAGAAAATTGCCAGCAAGCCAAGCGCAGCAGCCATCAGTATAAAAAAATTAATGAGGCAAAGCTCAAATAGCACTTTAGAAAAACAATTAAATGATGAATCACCATTGGGTGTTAAACAATTCATCAATCATAATATCGGACTATTTTATCTTAACAATTATGAATTATTAAAAAATTCAATAAATATGATTAAAAAACAACATGTTGAACCATTAATTGATATTTCAATAGAATTAGAAGAACAATTAGACAAAGCATATAACTTATTAAGCATAAGTTCAAATTTAGGATATGTATCATCTACAATGTTATTAATTGACATGTGTTTACATATTCCTAAATATAACAAAAATTTTAATATTTTGTTATATTTAGCTGCAAATCAAAACAATGTTTTTTCTGCTTATATAATTGCAATAACATTGTTCAAACATTTCAAATTAAAAAAATTTGAATTAAATTCTATAATTCAAATTAATCAAGAAATTAATCAAGAAATTAATCAAGAAATTAATCAAGAAATTAATCAAGAAATCAATCAAGAAACTGATAAAATAATATCATTAAATAAAGAGATAGAATTAATTATGTTTAAAATATTTAAATATTTGGCAATTGCTGCCATTTCAAATTATGAAAAATCAGCATTATGTATGGGCATATTAATTGAAACACAACATGATGATCTATATTTATATTCTGTTGTAAAAAATATGTGTGCAAAATATTACTACGGCATATTTTTCAATTCAAATAATAATTTTAATGACACTACATCACATGGTATTACATATAACAATCCAAAAAATGATATATTTTTTAATAATAATGTTAAATCACATGATAAAATATGTAATAATTTTAAAAACAATGTATATACAATAACAGATGACATTATTATTGAATTATGTGACAATTTATCAATAAAAATAGACAACAATTTAAAACTAACATTGCCAATATTATACAATACAATTGATGAACTTAAATTATCAAATTCTAATGATGTGTTATAATCTAATAATGTTGTTTAAAAATTAAATGAATAATCGAAAACAAACCAATAAATATATTTTAAAAAATTGAAAGAAAAAATGTTTGATTAATATTTCTTTATGATAAAATTTAAATTAATATAAATAATGAATATTACACAAGATTGGAAACCAATTGTATTTACAAATACAAAATCACAAACTAAAAAAGAATTAATTAAACAAGGATATCGTACTATTGAAAAAAAATCAGAATTTGGATCTAATACAATCATGTTAGATAGTTCAGAATATAAACGTTTAGATAATGAAGATATTCCAAAACCGGCTATTTCTGGTTTAACTTTGGGACAACAAATTTCCAATGCAAGAAATGCAAAAAAATTAACACAAAAACAATTAGCTGTCGCATGTAATTTACCCGAATCAACTCTTAAAAATTATGAAAATGGTTCAGTTGTTGTCACTGTTGAAGAATTACAACGCATTAGTAAAGCATTAGGTATTCCATTGAAAAAACCAAAAATCAAAAAATCATCAATTGTTGATGATAATCAAATGTTATTAAATTTTGCAAAATTCAAAATCTATCGATACACAACCTAATACATCAACACATATATCAAAAGCAGTTAAGTCAATTACGAGAAAATGATTTAATTTAATTAAGTTAAATAAATTGAAATTTGTATTTATTAAAATTGTTAACATGTCAAATTTTTTTAATTAAACAATTGTAAACAATGAATTTAATCAACAAAATTAAACAAATTATTGATAATATATCAGAACCATTCAATCCCATTATATTTTTTACTGTTCGTGGTTGTGAAAATGTACATATTTATTTTTGGATTTTAAAAGATTTAGGATGGTGTATGAATATACCATGGTTAGGTATAACAGGTGGACTATTTGCAATAATATGGTTAGGCATATTGTTAAAACATGCTATATTTCATTCAAATAATGAAGAAATATATTTCATTGGATCAACATTTTTATGGTTATTTGCCAATTATATTTGGATGATTGGTAATTTATTATATGATTCTGATATATTCAAATTTCCTGCTGCATGTATTATGATGTCAAGCATTTGGATTATCATTATTTATGCTTTTTTTCTTAAAAATAAAAAATTTTTTACTCCTCATAAAATATCACAATTTTATAATGATAATGGTTTGATATGTGAATTTAAATTCATTGACACATGGCGTCGTTATGAACATTTTCACACATTTTTTTGGTTACTTAAAGATTATTGTTGGAATGTTCAAGATAAATTATTATGGATTGGTGCAGCTTTTATTACTTTGATTGTGAGCATTCATTTCATTATTGTTAGTTGTCAAAATCCCAAAATGACCATTGACACTATTCATTATATAGCACAATTTTTATGGGTATGTTCTAATTTAACATGGGCTATGATTGAATTATTCAGTTTGGGATCAGATAATCCACAATCATTTTCTGAATTGGCTAAATCAAATGGTCGATTAATTGCAGGATTATTATTATTATTCGCATTTGTTCCCATATTTTTGTTGTATGTTATTTGGTTGCCATTAACTTATTTTAAATATAAACCAATTCAAAATCAATCTAATGAACCAAATCAATTTGATGTGTCAAATCAAAATCAATTTAATGAACCAAATCAATTTAATGAACCAAATCTATTTAATGTGTCAAATCAAAATCAATTTAATGAACCAAATCAATTCAATGTGTCAAATCAATTTAATAAATCAAATCTATTTAATGTTATTAATCCTTTGCAAATTAATTACACAAATATAAAACAAACTAATGATGATATTTCAAATCAAATTATTTAATTTATTGTTAAATGATTTAATTTTATATTTGTATATATATTTTTTAATAATTCTGCACATGCTACTGATCTATGATGTCCTGCTCTACAAAATATAGCAATTGTATGCAAATTTTGCTGTTCTATATCAGACACTATATTAATAATAAAAGATTCGAATTCTGGTATTGATCTAATATCTTCTTGTAATCCTAAATGTGTTCCACGAAAAGTTTTTAATAATTTGTATGATCCATGCATTTTGCTGCGCAATTGTCTTGCATCATATAACATTTGACATTTTTTTATATTTAAATCATCTAATGGATTAACTATAAAAACAGTTCCATATGTATATACTGTTAATTGACGATCAACATTAATATTATATTTTGATATTAATTTTATCCACAATTTATCTGTTGTGACATCATACAATTTCATTTCTGAAATATCTATTATTGGATTGAAATGAGTTAAATATCCTGTTATTATTTTTTGAATATTATTTATATAATTTACATTATTTTTTTCATCAATTTTATTTTGTTTTTCTACATTATTAGTTAATTCCCCGTTTAAATGAGGAATTACATGAGGAAATTGAGGAATTGAAACATTTAAATTTTGATTTTTGATTTAAGGACACCGTAAAATTCTTTCAGTTATTCTCTTCATTTCCGATAAAAAATATTTGTATAAATTAGATCCAATGAATAACAAATTAATAAATATACCTTACTATTAAAGCAACGCTATGTGTTTTAGATGTTTGTAGTTAATAATTTTTCTTTTTAATGTTTAGGATATTTATATAAAATAAAAACAAAATAATCTTTATCTAATCTTTTCCAAAATTGGTTAAAACTAAAATACAAAGCAAGAAGATGACAAAATTAAAATATTAAGCAATTATATATATTTTTTTATGAAACACTCTTAAATTACATAAAAGCACTGCAATTTTCAATCTTTTAGCTAATAAATATTTAAAGTCATTAAAATTAAAATCAGGCACAGTTATACCACGCTCTAATTCTTGAGGTTCTTGCTGAGTGTCATCATTCGCATACGCTGAGTTAACACTAGGCAAAGTAAAACGTTCTTGGTAAATAACAAACGATAAAACGGCCATAGTAGTAAATAGGGTAAATAATTTGATTTTCATATTCATATTTATAGTGCTACTCTTTTATTGAAGATGGTTAATAAAGTCGTTAAAAATAATTCAAAAATAATAAACATACCAAGGTTTAAAGCTATGTTCTCAGTAAATCCATATGAATGCAAACCTGTGCTCAGTAAGTTAACGCCAAACCATGCTAAGGCAACTGTAACACTAGTCATGGCAGCGAAAGCTGCAAATAAAATAGGTGATAGTTGTTTTGATATTTTGCCATGAACTAATGCAATCAACCATAAACAGATGAGCAAAGCGCCGTTTTCTTTTGGATCCCAACCCCAGAATCGACCCCAAGACTGATCAGCCCAGA
>CALFYC010000204.1 GCA_937952895.1 uncultured Neisseriaceae bacterium | reverse complement strand
ATTACCAGAAATTTTACAAATAAAATCAGATTTAATATGTAACATTTGTTCAAAAAAATTGTCAACAAAAAATAGTTTATTACGACATATAAGTATATGTAAAAATAAAGAAAATATTAGAAGAATAGAAGAATTAGAAAATAAGGCCAATCAACATAAAACAATAAATAACAATTGCACAACAAATAATACCTATAATACATATAACATAACATTAATCACATCATATAAAGATCCAAATATGGATGGTATATATAAATATCTTGATACAGCACTTAAGAAAATGTTTATGTCAATTCCTTATATCGTAGAAAAAATTCATTTTAATGATGAATTTCCAGAAAACAAAAATATATGTATTACAAATAAACGTGGAAAAGATGCAAAAGTTTTTGATAATGGAAAATGGATAACGATAAGTAAAGATAGACTATTAAATGAAATTATTGATTCATATGAAAGAGAATTATTAAATTATGCCGAAGAAAAAGGAAAAAATAAATTTATAGTTGATTATGAACAAGCAAAAAAGAGAGGAAATGCAGAAAAAGATTTAATGGATGAAGTTCATAATATTATATATGATAATTCATATAATATAAACACTAAAATTAAAGAAGTAAGTAGGTTGATTTTAGAAGGTTGATTATTTTTATATGAATATTTTCTAATATGGATCAATACCATCATCATAGTATTTAACGCTATCACGTTTTTCTTTCAGGTTACAAAGAATAAATTCTGCTTCTAAAATCTTTTGGTCTAAGATATATTTAATTTCTCTAATTTGATTTTTATACTTGTTTAATATAACATTTTTATCGTAGCCTTTTACATTACTAAGCTCAGATAATATTTTTTCATGTTCAGGGGTAAGTTCAATATTCATTTTCAATTATAGTAAAATAAAACTATGTAATTTTATTTAATATGGATCAATACCATCATCATAGTATTTAATGCTGTCACGTTTTTCTTTCAGAATACGAAGAATATTCTTTGTTTTTTCAACATTAAATTCTGTTTCTAAAATCTTTTGATCTAAGACATATTTAATTTCTACACGTTGTTTTTTATACCTATCTAATAAATCATTTTTAACGTAGCCTTTTGCACTACTAAGCTCAGATAATATTTTTTCATGTTCAGGAGTAAGTTCAATATTCATTTTTAATTATATTAAAAAAACAGTAAGTTATGTTTTTTTGCAACAAACGAAGCCTCATCAAAAACTATCAATAGAGTCTAGAAGTTTTGATAATAAACCATCAATTTACAAAACAAAGTCTATTGATAGCTTTTTAAGTGTTTTTTCAAGCTATCACTAGGTCAAGGTCTATTGATTGCAATTCCGATATAAATGCAGATAAATTAGCCATAATTTGATAAATTTATCCATATCTTTGCGTAAAAAATGACATATCAAACTTTTAAGTGCTGATGAAAATCTATTATTAGATTTGTTGTTTTGAGAGTGATATTCTCGCTTATTTGATAGCACAGATGGCACTTTTTACACGGACGTGGTAACTACCCCTTGGTGCTAACGCGACCGTATGCAAAGGTTGCCATCGTTGTTTTTCTACTGGATTTAAGGGATGTATCGTCTATGCTATGTTCAATAGCGTACCAAATAAATATGAACAGGCATATTAGTCTAAAAGCTAATTTATGAACATAGTTTTTTAATGTTTCAGCCACTGTTCACAAAGGGACGATTATGAATAAAAGAAAACCTAAAAAAATACTCCCTCAAAGTAGTGGCCTACCCATTTACCAACTCTATATATGGATTCATGACATTCACCCCATCATCTGGCGACGAATACTGGTTTGTGCTGACAGCACGATTGAAGATTTACATTACACGCTACAGATTGCCTTTGGCTGGGAGGACTTACATTTAAATGCGTTTCACATTCACGGTCAACAATATGGCGTTTACCATGATTGCGGTATTAGTTTTATGACTGATCCCAAACTCGTCAAACTCTCAGACTTTAATTTTTATCATAACGAGCGTTTTCGTTATCAATATGATTTTGGTGCAGGCTGGGTGCATGAGATACGTATTGAGGCATTCTTAGAAAAGAGTGATAAATACAGCTACCCTTATTGTCAGAGTGGTCAACGTAAAGCTCCACTAGAAGACTGCGGCGGCGCATTAGCTTTTATGGAGCAACGCGATGCAGCACCACGACATCTATATGATTTATTTGATGAGATTACTGAGGCCATTGAAAATAATGACCTTGATGCTATTCGTGATTACCTCGAAGAAATAAACACCTTACGAGAATGGCTTACATTAGATAACTTTAATCGATCGCAAGCCAACCGCCGACTCCAGCAATACACACAACATGATGATGCTTGGAGATGGCTCGAGTAATTGCTGAAGGAGTTATACCATGAAAATACGCATACAAATCGCGATGGAAGGTAATAACGGCGAATTCGAGCGGATTGAAAATATTGTCGACTTGGAGCGCAGTTTATTACAACCTGAAACGCTTGGTTTAACACTCGCTGAGTCAAAAACGGTATTGCAAGGCATACAAGAGTGTATGGTTAGCGAGCAAGTTAAGGAATATATGGCACAATTCAACACCTGCCCTGATTGTGGCGCACGTCGAACAAAGAAAGGGCAGCATACTCTTGTGTATCGCACTGTATTTGGTAAGCTAAATCTGATTAGCCCTCGGTTATATGATTGCACCTGCCATCAGCCACATCAACATCGGCATAGTTCCAGTCCGTTGGCGACATGGTTAAAGGCACATAGCTCACCTGAGCTATTATATTTGGAAACTAAATTTGCCTCGTTAATGTCCTATGGCTTGAGTATTCGTTTGTTGAGTGAAGTTTTGCCAATTGCAGATGAAATCAATGCCACGTCAATGCGTCGACATCAACAACAAATTGCTGAGCGTATTGAAAGCGAGCTAGGTGAAGAACAATTTCAATTTATTAAAGGTTGTCCTGATGAATGGGGACGGCAACCAAGACCAGAACCACCTTTAACAGTCGGTTTAGATGGTGGCTACGTCCATGCTTCGGCTCAGAAATCAAGAACAGAAGGTTGGTTTGAGGTTATTACGGGTAAAAGCGTGAAAGCGGATGGTGATGCTAAAGTATTTGCCTTCGTGAATAAGTATGATACCAAACCCAAAAGACGGCTTTATGAAGTTCTTAAATCACAAGGCTTGCAGATGAATCAACAGGTTGTGTTTTTATCAGATGGCGGTGATACGGTGCGTAGTTTACAACGTTACCTCAGTCCTGAGTCTGAACATTTACTGGATTGGTTTCATATTACCATGCGTTTAACCGTGATGACACAAATGGCTAAAGGCATGATAACGGAATTGGCATCGCAGAAAAAAACTAAAAAAGAGGCTCATGAAATTGCAAGTATCGATGTACCAGCACGATTACTAACACAATTAGAAAGTATTAAATGGCATCTTTGGCATGGTAATGTCATGGAAGCATTGGAACAAACTTGTCGCTTAGATGATGAATTGGAGATATGGGAAGAAAATCCGGCAAATAAAAAGAAATTACTTAAGTTAGTGCGTGAATTTGAAACGTATATCCATGCCAATGGGGGATTTATTCCAAATTATGGTGATCGTTATCGCCATAACGAGACTATTTCAACGGCCTTTGTTGAATCAACGGTCAATTATGTGATTAGTAAGCGTTTTGTGAAAAAGCAGCAAATGCGATGGACGCAACGTGGCGCACATTTGCTGTTACAAACCAGAGTGCAGGTCTTAAATGATGACTTACGAAAAACTTTTTGTCGTTGGTTTCAGGGGATGATGGTAGAAAATGAGCAGGAAAAAATGGCGGCGTAAAACTCTAGCCCCCGTTTTGGTTCACTCTCGTAGTTGTTTGGAATGGCAGATCAGTTGTGTGCTTGCGCCTTACGCGGATAGTTAGCTATTTTATAAACTATTTGCTATTGGCCGTCATTGACGTATAATTAGTTAATAAGCATTTAGTGGTATTTGTATGTTTACCATTTCAGAAACACCACTTTTCACACGTTTATGGCCAGATTATTGGACTGAAGATGAGCGTGGAGAATTTGCAGCGTTTTTAGCAACACATCCCGAAGCAGGAGATGTTGTTCAAGGTTCAGGCGGTGTTCGTAAAGTGCGTTGGCATAAAGCGGGTGGTGGTAAATCAGGTGGAGTACGTGTCATTTACTATAATCAACTTGCTGATGGTCATATTTGGCTATTAACCATTTATAGTAAAAATGTTAGAGATACTTTAGATGCTAATATTTTACGCCAGTTGAAGGAGAAATTAGATGCCTCTCTCACCAAAAGAACTTAAACTTCGTGAAGCTTCTCGTGATTTGGGAGCAGAATTGCTTGAATCAGTTGATGATATGTTAGCAGGTCGAGCTAGTGCAACACATAAAATAGCTGTTCCTAGTGCTTTAGAGGCTAGACAGAAGACTGGACTTTCACAACAACAATTTGCAAATATTTTGCATATTTCTAAGCGTACTTTGCAAGAGTGGGAACAAGGTCGTCGTCAGCCATCTGGAGCGGCACAGGCGTTAATATCCATAGCCTTGAAGCGTCCTGATGTAAT
>CALFYC010000203.1 GCA_937952895.1 uncultured Neisseriaceae bacterium | reverse complement strand
AGATTATTACTATTTATATTGGGCTTTAAGTTTTTTATTGCATATTTAGTTAAAATATTTTGTAAATTATTACTATCAATCGCTTCAACATGAGTTAATAATTGATTTGTTTTTATCAAATCACTAATT
The DNA here is from genome assembly GCA_937952895.1 of uncultured Neisseriaceae bacterium. Classification (GTDB taxonomy): domain Bacteria; phylum Pseudomonadota; class Gammaproteobacteria; order Burkholderiales; family UBA11063; genus Aquella. The sequence goes on along the minus strand of CALFYC010000203.1, from coordinate 44,920 downwards.
CTCGCCTGGTGTATTTCATTTGTTAAAATAAGCTTAGCTTGAGTATCTCTTAAAATGTAACTACTTCTTTCGTCTGGATAATCTGGAGCCATAGGAACATATGCTCCACCTGCTTTAAAAACACTAAGGATTGCTAATGGCTGGTACTCGCTGCGATCCAAACATAACATAATTAAATCATCACCTTGAATCATATACTTATATCTTAAATAATGGGCCAACTGATTAGATCTTTCATTTAATTCTTTATATGTTAGTTTAGTATTTTCAAAAATAACAGCAATATTATTAGGAGTTTTTTCAACTTGTTCTTCAAATAATTCATGAATAGTTTTATTTTCAGGAAATGGAGTATTTGTTTGATTCCAATCATAGATAATCTTTTGATATTCTATGCTATTTAGATAAGTTAATTTTAAATCTTTAATTATTAAACCATCAATATCATCAATAATTTGGGTTAAAAGATTTTTAAAAGCATATCCGATCCCTTCAATTTCAGTACTATAGAAAAGCTCAGAATTATAGTTAATATCAATTCTAAGTTCTTTATTAAATTCAACCACATTTAACATAAAATCATAATCAATATAAGCATGAGGGTTAATTTTGATATCACTAAGTTGAATAAATTGAGTAAAATTGTCCCACCCTTTTTCCATATTAAAATGATAATTCGAAAATGGAAAATTTATTGGATCTAGTTTGAAACAATTGCATATTTCAGCAAATGAATAAACTTGGTGTTCCAGTGCATCATATATTTCAGTTTGAATATGCTTAAAAAGATCAATAACTTTATTAGTAGGATTAATTTGGGTATGTATTGGAATTACTTGAGATGTAAAACCAATAAAGTCATTATATTCTTCAATAAATCTTCCAGAATGTACCATATTAACAATGAATTCATCTTGGTTAGATAGTTTATTAAGTAGAATTTGATAGCTAGCAAATAATAGCATAAATAAAGAACCGCCGACTTTACTCACTGCCTGTTTTAGCTTAAATAGAATTTCTTCTTCAATAATAAAGGAATATTTGTGAGCTTTAGTAATTAGATCTTTACGGCTAAAATAAGAAATATTAAGTGATTCTAAAGATTGGAATTGTTTAAGTTTATTAATCCAATAGTTGTTATTTTCTTGTATTTCATTTTTAAGACCGTTTAATTGATGCTGATAATCATTAAATGAATTTCTAGCTTGACCATCTAATTTATTGTTTAAATAGTACCCTAGAAATTCCTCAATTAATAAGCCCATTGACCATCCATCAATTATAATGTGATGAGCAGATATAATTATTGCTGAACTATTTTGTTCCAAATTAATTGCCGTAAAACGAATTAATGGACCATTATTTAGATCAAAACTAGTTTGACTATCTTCTTGAATTAAATTATTTAATTCATCATTAGCTAATGGCTTATCAGAATAGAGGCTTAATACCTGCTCTGAAAAAATTGTTTTATAACCCATTTCTGCTGAAGACTTACAATAACTGGTAAGAATTAGGTTATTCTCTAGGAGTTTATTAATAGCAAATTGAAGTTTATGAATATTCAGTGATTGTTTAAAATTTAAAGTTACAGAGGTGTTATATACTAAACTTGATTTTGGATTAATTTGATCAATATTCCATAACTTTTGTTGCGCAAATGTCATTTGATTTTTTGTAGACTGATCAATTACAAAGTGGTTTTTTAGTTGATTAATATAAGGTAATGAACGTTCAACTTGATTAGTTGCTATACCAAAATCGACAAAGAATGCTATTTCGTCAACACCAATCGCCATTAATTTATCTAAGATTGGGATACAACTATTAATATTACCAATTAAGGCACTATTTTTAACATATTTCTCAAACACAATATTTAAATAATAGTTAATATCATCTTCACTTAATTCATCATAATTAAAATCAATACCTTGAGCTTTCGCCAAATTTTTAAACAAATTTATGGTGATTTTTAAATATTCACAAAATGGCGCCCTAGCAATACTAATCGCCTCTTCTTTATCATCTAGGATAAAAGTATGCAGTAACAAAGTTACTGTGCCCGGATCTTCAAATTCAGATCTTCTTCGTTCTTCACGATAAATTTTAATATTACTAGCAAGTTTTTCAATGGTTTGAGACATTAAATTAGTTAATACGTTTGATCCAAATTTACCTGCTTTAGCATATGTTTCTGGATTATCAACTATAGTAAACCAAATAGGTAATTCTGGTTTAGATGGTTGAGGATAAATCTTAATTTTAATTTGTTTCTTAGTGCCATTTACTAAGTTGATCTCTTTACCACTCCATAATTGTTTTATTTGGACAAGATTTTCTTTTAAAATTTCAGGATGCTTTCCATATATTTCAGGGTTTAATACAAAATCATCAGCATGCCAACCAATAGCAACACCTAACCCATCAACTCGACCATTGGAGAAATTATCAACCATTGCCCATTCTTCAGCAATTCTAATAGGGTTATGTAGTGGTACTACAACACTGCCAGCACGTAATTTTATATTCTTAGTTTCTCTGGCAATTGCAGCACACATAACGGATGGATTAGGTGAAAACCCTCCAAAAGCATGAAAATGACGCTCTGGAACCCAAACTGCTTTAAAATTATTATTATCCGCAAATTTAGCGGTTTTAAAAATTAAATCATATTTATCTTTTGTATATTCTGCTTTATAATTACCAAATAAATACATACTAAAATCAAAAGCAAATTTTTGCGATAAATCAGATGGTATGACATTTTGAGCTTTGATGTTAACTTCATTTAATTGGTTTGTTTCAATATTTACTGAATCATCCATTTGTAAAATTTGCGGATTTAGATTTCCAGATTGTGTTTTAAGTGCTAGATTTTTACTACCACATTTTATTAATTCAAGTTGCTTACTAAGGATGCTAAGTTGATTTTGTAATAATTGATGAATCCCTGTTTCTTGAAGCCTATTATTTAATGAAAAATTAACTTGAGTTTTAAAATTTTCTTTTTTTGATTGATTGTGTTTATTTAATATTTTAGGTTGTGGATCAACATGATTTACTTTATTGCTAGCTAGTTGCTCTTCAATAAATTTAGCTAATTTATTAATTGTAGATAAGTCTTCAAACAAATGACGGATTGCAATTTTTATACCGAATTCCGTTTGAATTTTTTTAATTGCATTAACAATAATAATTGAATCAGCCCCAAGTTCAATAAATGGCTTATTAATATCAATATCCATTTGTGTTGTTTGAATTAAGTCGGCGATTATTGATAATAGGCGATCTAAAATCATTGAAAGAACCTCATAAACTTTTATTTAATAAATTTACCCTGCTTCATATCGTAAATACTTTGTTTAACAGCTTGAATAATTTGATTAATATCGTCATCTGAATGTGCTGTGGATAGAAAACAATTCCGCCACTCCCACACATAAACGCCATGCATAATTAAATAGTAAAATAATAAATCATAATTACCTTGAAATTTAAATCTAAATAGTGAGGCAAAGTATACAATTTTAATTGGCACATTTTCTGCAATAAAAAATTGATTTAGCTCATTTGCTAAATAAGCAGTTTTTTGATTCAAGGTTGTTTGGAGTTGATGACCTTCATTTTTTAAATATTTTAAAATTGCATATGCTGTTGCTAATGATGTTGGATGTTGGCAAAATGTCCCGCCAAAAAAAGTTCTTTCAACTGCTGGATATGAGGAGTCCTTATATTGCCAATTGCCCCCATCAATATGATCCATATATTTTTTAGTTCCTGCAATAACCCCAATTGGTAAACCACCGCCAATAATTTTGCCATAAGTTGCCATATCAGCTTTAATTCCAAATATGACTTGAGCACCTCCTAAATGCGATCTAAAGCCAGTTACCATTTCATCAAAGATTAAAGCGATATCTAGATCATGGGTTAACTTACGTAATTCTTGTACAAATTCAATGGGTTGTAACTCTGGGTTACGGCTTTGCACGGGTTCAACTAAAACTGCAGCAATATCATCAGATTGATTCCGAATGATTTCTAATTCGGCAAAATCACCATATTCAAGCACAATAGTATTATCTAAAACATTACTTGGAATTCCAGGTGTTATTGGAATAGTATTACCATTTTCATCAGTTGTATAAGCTTCAACTAATGCATAATCAGAATGACCATGATATGATCCTCTGAATATAACAATCTTATTTTTTGAGGTTGCAGCTCGTGCAATTCGAATAGCAGTAATTACTGATTCAGTTCCAGTATTAGAAAATGCGACACGTTCAAAGCCCGTTAATTCGCTAATTAGCTCGGCAACTTCCCCCACAATTGGTGAACGAGGCCCTAGTTGAATGCCAGAATCAAGTTCTTGAAGTAATGTTTTATTAATAAATTCTGGATTATAACCACATAAATGTACTCCAAAACCCATAGTAATATCAATATATTCATTATTATCTATATCAATCAATTTTGACCCATAAGTTTTACTTCCGACAATTGGATAGAGCATTTCTTTGATGGATAAACGAAACCCCACACTGGCTTTACTGTCCGCTAAAACACTACGATATTTGGCGGTCAAAGCTTTCGATGTTTTGGTTTTTAAAGTATATGCTTCAATTAAATTTAACATACTTATCTGTTGGATTGAGTCAAATTTTTGATCAACAGGGGTAGTATCTATAGGCCGGTTTTGCCACCCAGTAGCTTCATTGGATGGTTCTTTTATTCTTTTGACTACTTTGTTTTGTAGGTTTATTGAGCAAGCTAAATTAGCATTTTCGTCTTCTTGATATTCTACAAATTGACTTGTATCAGATAAGTTTTTCAAATCAGAAGTAGCTAATAATTCTAGTTGCTGGTTCATTATAGATAATTGTTGACTAAATAATTTTTCTAATTCGGGTGCGTTAGTGTCTAAACTGAAGTTAGTTATTTCATGGCTTGATTGAGGTTTGCTCAGAGTTTTTTGTGGCTCATTAGTTAGTAGGTTTACAGATTTTTGTATTCCATTACTATTATTCGGTGTTTTAACTTCAATAAATGAGGCTAATTTATTGATAGTAGATAGATCTTCAAATAATCGTCTAATTTCTATTTTTAACCCAAACTCAGTTTGAATTTTTTTAATTGCATTAACAATAATGATTGAATCAGCCCCAAGTTCAATAAATGGTTTATTAAGATCAATATCAGATTTATTGGTTTGAATTAGATTAGCAATTATTGAAGTTAGTCTATCTAAGATTTGTGTTTTAATTGTAGTTGTTGACATATTAACTTCCTCAATAGAAGGAGATTTAGTTGTATTAAACCAATAAGGTTGTTGATAAAATTGATAATGTGGCGTGTGTTCTAAAAATGTCTTATTATATAATTTGCTCCAATCAAGATTACAACCCATTTGATAGAGCTTTCCTAAAGCTTGTAAAAGTTGGAAATCTTCATCAGAATTTTTTTTGGTTATACCAAGTATATTAGCCTTTTTTTCATTTGAATTAACAATATCATTTATGTAGTTGATTAAGGCTGAACTAGCGCCAATTTCAAGAAATATATCTATTTCATAGGTTAGAGCTTTATCAATAGCATAAGCAAATTGCACTGGCTTTCTTATCTGAGTTGCCCAATAATTAGCAGTTAAATCATTAGTTGTTAGTTCTTGTAAATTTGCGGTTGATATCATTGGCACTTTAAATGTATGTGTAGTTAAATTAGTAAGCGTACTTTCAAATTCTGACACAATAGGTTCGATATATCTAGAATGAAAGGCATATTTAGAATTGAGATTAAAATAATCAATATTTGACGTTTCTAGATAATGTTTAAATTGATCAATTTCATCAATGAGACCAGATACAACAGATGATTTATGTGAATTAATTATAGCAATATCTAGATTTAAATTAGATTTATCAATTAATTCTTGTACAATCAATGGTGTCTCACTAATAATTAGCATTGCTCCAGGACGAGAATTTCCCATAGCCATACCACGTTTAAAGGCAATTTCTAATGTTTGTTCTAAACTAATAGCACCAGATATAAAAGCTGCAACTAATTCACCTAGGCTATGGCCAATTACTAATACCGGTTTTAGTCCTAGGTAATGTAAATATTCAGTTAACGCTATTTGGAATGTAACTAACGTTGGTTGAAAAACGCTACTTTCAAGTAAGTTTATATCATCATGAGACTCTAATACTTCTAAAATGCTAAATTCAGCAAATTCTGTAATAATGCTATCACATATTATTACCCATTTTCGAAAGACTATGTGATTTAAAAGTTGTTTAGCCATCCCAGACCATTGAGACCCCTGTCCAGTAAAAATAAAACAAATGCGAGGATTTTTTGTAAAATATAGCTTGTCTCTGGATTCTGAAAAATTATCTAATTGTCTAATTGCATCTAAATTATCTGTAGCAATAATTCCATTACGAAAATGGTAATGCATATAGTTTAAGGCTGCGCTACTACAAATGCTTGTGAAATCAAAATTAGGATTGTCTTTTAAATATTTACTATAATATTCATGTTGTAATTTAAGTTCTTGCTTACTTTTAGCTGAAATTGGTAATAGTTTATATTTAAAGAGTTTTTCGGATATTTTTTTAGAATTAAATTTGGTTATACTATTGGTTAATATCGCATGAACATTACTGCCACCAAACCCAAATGAATTTAACCCACAAATGATTTTTTGTCGACTTGCTAGATCTTCAATTTCTTGTTGTACTGAAAATGGAATATTATTAAAATTAATAGCTTTATTTGGATGCTTAAAATGTAGGCTAGGAACTAATTTTTTATTGTGTATCATTAGTGCTACTTTAATTAATCCAGCAATTCCTGCTGCTGCTTCAAGATGTCCAATATTGGTTTTAACTGAGCCAATTTTACACTTTTGATTAATGTCTCGATTTTGCCCAATTACTTTATTTAGTGCTCCAACTTCGATTGGGTCTCCTAATGCTGTTCCTGTTCCATGACACTCAATGTAATCAATGGTAGATGGGTCTAAGTTGGCATCATAATATGCTTGTCTTAGCAATTGCTCTTGAGAATTTTGATTAGGTGCAGTAATTCCATTAGTGTGCCCATCTTGGTTAGTTGCAGTATGTTTAATGACTGCGTAAATTCGATTACCATCTTTAATTGCGGCTTGTAGAGGTTTTAAAATTATTATTCCAACACCTTCTGATCTAACATAGCCATTAGCTGATTCATCAAATGTCATACATTTAAAATCAGGCGATAGAAATCCCATGGCTGCAAATTTTTCTGTATTTTCTAAGGAAAGCAATAAATTAACTCCGCCAGCAATTGCGAGAGAGGATTCTTGATGTTTAAGGCTATTACATGCTAAATGAACTGCCATTAATGAAGAGGAGCAGGCGGTATCAATTGCTATACTAGGACCTTTAAAATCAAAAAAATATGAAATTCGATTAGCTGCAATACTAGATGCACCACCAGTTGCGGCGTATATATTATTATCACTTGATTGAAGCTGATCATATTCTCGACTTGCAATACCAATAAATACTCCAGTATTACTATTAGTTAAAGTATCTATAGGTATAGCTGTATCTTCAAGGGCACTATAACATGTTTCAAGTAAAATTCGTTGTTGTGGATCAATGCATTTGGCTTCACGTGGAGAAATATTAAAAAAATCATTAGCAAAATAGTCAATTTTATTTAGATAGCCACCTTTAAAATTACTATTAGTATGGCTATGGCCTATTGGAGGAGAGCTAATTGCATTAGTGCCATTAATTAATAATTGCCAAAATTCGTCAAGATTATTAGCACCTGGTAATCTACAAGCCATGCCAATTATCGCAACATCTAAATCTTTACTTGATGTATTACCTTTTTTTTGCTGCAAAAGATTAATAACATTAGATTTTTGTGATTTAAATAATATTTGATCTAAATATATTGCAAGTTTATTAATACTTGGATAATTAAATAAAATTGTTGGTTCTATTTTATGTGCTACATTTTCTTCTAAGTTTGCTGCAAGTTGTACCGAATCTATAGAATCTAATCCGTAATAACTAAATTCAATCTCATTATCAATTTGATCAAGGGCAAGTTTGCGCCTATCAGCAATCCAAATACGTAACCATTCAATGCAAGACTTAATGTCAATTATTTGAGACATGGTTAACCTTAAGCTACAATTTTAAAAGATTGCTGCAAATAAAATTCTCTACTTAATTTACGCTGAATTTTGCCACTTGACGTTTTGGGTATTTGTCCTGGAACGACTAAAACCACATCATATGGAGTAATTTCATGATCCTTAACTATTGTATTACAGATTAATTGTTTAATATGATTTGTATTTATTTTATGTATTTCATCATGCCTTATAGTTTGAACTATAACTAATTCTTCTTTACCATCTACGTCAATGCTAAATGCGGCAGATTCGTTTTCTTTTAATTCTTTGGCGCATTTCTCAGCACTAAATTCAATGTCAATAGGATAATAGTTTTTACCACGAATAATGATGAGATCTTTTAAGCGACCAACAATGTATAGTTCACCATCTTTAATAAACCCCAAGTCTCCACTACGTAAATATTTGGTATTTGTGTCATTATTTAAAGTTGCTGAAAAAATATTAATATTTAATTCGGGTTTATTCCAATAACCATATGCTACACTTGGTCCATGTATCCAAATTTCTCCAATTGTACCAACAGCAACTTCAGTCATTGATTCATGATCTACTATTTTAATTATTTGATCACCTAATACACATCCACATGAAATCACAACTCTTGAATCTTGTTTATTTGAAACTTCTTCTATAATACCTTGTTCCATTTTAATTTTAGAGATATTTATGTATTTAGGTTCTTCGGAAGTAATGAGTTTTGATGTGGTAAACAAAGTTGCTTCTGCCATGCCATAGGCAGGAGTAAACGCTGTAGAATTAAATCCGCATACCCGAAATTTACGGGTAAATTTTTCTATAGTCGTTGGCCTAACTTGTTCAGCCCCATTACATGCTATATACCAGCTACTTAGATCTAAATCAATCAATTGATCCGGCTTAATTTCTTCAATACATAAATCATAAGCAAAGTTAGGAGCACAACTTATGTTCCCATTATAATCATTAATTGTTTGTAGCCATCTTAAAGGTTTTTTAACAAAATGTACGGGTGACATTAATACGCATAATGAACCTGAATAAATAGCTTGTAATATAATTCCAATTAAACCGAAATCGTGATGCAAAGGTAACCAGCTAATAATTGTAGATGATTCATTATTTCCCCAAGCTTGTTGAATAATATGACTATTATGTAAAAGATTATGATGGCCAACCATAACACCCTTAGGATTGCCTGTAGAGCCAGAAGTATATTGTAGATAAGAGATTTTATGATATGGAGCTTGAGAAAAAAATTTTTTATATGAATCATCAATATAATCTGTAGCAATGGTAGTTATATTATGAAAATAATTCATTACTTCAGGGTTATTTTGAAAAGTTTGTAAGTGTTCACTAGTAGATAAAATAAATTTTGCTTGTGCATCTTGAAAGACACTATGCATTCTAGATAGTGCTGTTTGATTATTACGTAGTTGGTATAATGGAATAGCAATTACTCCTGCATATAAACAACCAAAAAATGCGGCAATATAATCTATTCCAGATGGATATAATAAAAGTGCACGTTCACCTTGAGCTTTATGCTTTTGAAGATAGCCAGCAATTGTTTTAGCTAGCTTATCTAGTTCAGCATAAGTTACTTCAAATGTTTCATGCTCACCATCAACTAAATATATAAATGCTGTTTTATTTGGTTGATATATTGCACGTTGTTCTAATAACCATGAATAATTAAATTCTGGATTTCTAACAATATCATTAAAGTCAAACATAATCATTACTCTATTAATTGATATTTGTATTAATTATTAATTTACTATATTTACAACATTTAAGTTTTTATTTTAAGAATAAAATGATAGTAAATTATACCATACCTTTTATATCAAGTACTGAGAGATTGTTGATCTGTTAAGCTAATTAACCTATGAAGTGTGATTGATTTATCATGCAGCATTAGATGCTAGAGGGTATTTAATTTAGAATTTTATTCAGAGAGCCTTGTGATTTTATCAATCAAAAAAACGGAAAAATGTTTCAATGCACATTTATTTTCTATTGTCAACTCTTTGAAAGAGATTATACCAGAGGATTTAAGTTATTTTTGCGAAAATTCGCAAAAAATGCTAGTACTAAATTGCTAATCTTCTGCCTAAGATGAGTTTATGAAGATTGATAATAACAAAATGTTTAACTACTTATTAATAATAATTATGTTTTGTGGGACGGTATGTGCAATGGAGCAAAGAGTAATAATTGATAAAACTCAATCCAATATTAATTTGCTAACTATAAATTCAGATGAATCATACTATATTGATTCGCAATCAATGATGTTTGATTTTTTAATTGATGAGAACGTTACAAATAATGATCCTAGAATTAGATCTATTTTATATGTGGCAAATGTAAATCCTGGAAGCTTGATAGAGATTATATATGTAAACCCTAATGCAGAAGTCTTTGCTAATAATATAGCTACGATATTTAAAACATATCATGCAAAAGCATTAATACCACAAATGGTAACCATTCAAAATCCATTACCATTTCAACTAAGAAATGTGGTGGTTAAATTGAAATATTTAATTACTAAATCGCACAAATAATATTCAGTATGGAGCAAATATTATGAAAATATTTAAAAAAGATTTAATAGCTAAAAACGATCAATTATTTCCTAATCCAGAACATTTAGATAAAAAAAGTAATGGTCAGGAAATTGAATATAACTTATCAGAAAATAATTTATCAATAGTTATGAATTATTTATTTGCCAATGAAAAATTCATGAAAACTTTAGAAGATGGGGTGGCTAATCAATTACTTAATACATTATTACAAAAATATAATTTTGAGCCAACCGACAAATATTGGGAAGAAGTTGAGCATAAAAAGCAGTATGTAATTCAACTTGATGAGTATTTAAAAGAACGTCAAGAATTAAATATGTCTGTTGATAGTGAGCTTAAACAATTTCTAACTACGACTACACACCATTTATCTAAAGCACTAGAAGATTTTACTTTAAAAATTCATAGGCAAGTTAGAGATGTCGAAACTCGGCATGGTATGGATATCATTAGTAATTTAATTACTAAAACAAATAAGGATGAAAAATGAGAATGAATTTTATTAATAGAATTTGCTTATTATTAGTTTATTGTATAACACTAAGTTATGCGGATAATTTTCTAAATGATCCTAGATTATTATATAAATTGCCATCAAATAGTAGTGTGCTTGATCAAAAAATTACGGTACAAAGAAAATTTACCAATATAAATCAGTTAACTGAACGTTTAAATAAACAAGATGGTCTAAAAGTTAAAGTGAATAACAAATCTTCAGATAGCCCAATTCCAGTTACGGTTTGTATTGATAACGGAACAATTCAAGATTTATTAAATCAAGCCTCATTCAAATTAGGTTATAACTGGTTGATTGATGGAAACATTTTAACTTTTAATGCAATTCATCCACTTAAAGAATTACCTAAAAGTAAAACAAAAATAGTTTTGTCATCATTAGATGTTTCTAAATCTGAGTCTGTCAATTATGAAAGAGTTTGGATCTTAAATCCAAAAGAAAAAACATTACGTAATGCTCTAACAAAGTGGAGTAATGAAGCCGGTTGGCAATTAATTTGGAATGTAAATGCTGATTATCCAATTGTTACTACGTGGAATATTTATGGATCATTTGAATCAGCTGTAAACCAAGTTTTAAGTGCATCAAAGCAGACTGACATGCCAATATTAGCGCGAATGTATGATAGCAATAAAGTCTTAGAGATTTTTACTCCAATTAATAGGTAATTTTGTATGAAAAATATTATATTTAATACGATCATTATCACAATAGGTAGTATTTATTTAATTGGGTGTTCATTAACAGCATTACCACGTGAAACCAGAGATTCAATCAATAATACTGAATCTGGAATTATAAACGCGGATAATAAATTAAAGAGTGCAAAAAATCTTGAGAACGACGATTATATATTACATGCAAAAGCGGGATATTTTGGCAATCAGGTAGTTTTACAAAATAATGCGGATTTTTTACCACCAATCTTTAGTAATCAGATTCAAATAGATAAAGAATTTTCTGATTTAAGAAATATTGCAACCAGTATTACTGATTTAACTCGTTTACCGACGGTATTAGATATTTCAAATAGTAGCAATAATACTTGTGCTAATGTAAGAATCACCCAGCAAGATGGTAATTTAATTGATCTACTAAATATGATTAGTGCTAGATGTGATATTGGGTGGTTTTATCGTGATGGTGAACTTACCATATCTGATACTGAAACTAAAACTTGGCCAATTAAGGGAATCCCTGGAGATATTCAAGTTCAAAACCAAATGAATAATAATAGTGGAGTTGCAGGTCAGTCTGGTTCTAGTGGAGGTGGTTCAAGCGGCGGTTCAGGAGGTCAATCTCAGTCATCAACTAACCAAAGTACTGTACAGAATATTGCATTTAATTTACAGAATAATTTATGGCAAAATTTGAATGATGCGGTTAAATCAATGTTGTCAACAAGTGGCAAATTGAGTATTTCTCCAGCTACTTCTTCATTAACAGTTACTGATCGCCCTTCAATTTTAATGCGTGTAGATCATTACATTAAAAATCAAAATGAAATTTTAAAGCGTCAAGTTCAAATTGACATTCAGGTATTAAATGTTGATGTAACCAAAGATGACAATTATGGAATTAATTGGAATTTGGCTTTAAAAGGAGTCAATGGTGGTTTTGCAATTAACGGGCAAGATGTTACATCTAGTAGTTCTGGAGGCTCTTCATTTGTTTCATCCTATGTTTTTATTCCAAATAATACTACGCAAGCTTTTACTATTTCCTCAACATCTGGTGATTCAAATGGAAGTTCGTTGATTCTTAATGCATTAAGTACTATAACAAAAGCATCATTAGTCAGTAGCACAGCGCTAACAACTTTATCCAATCAACCAGTTCCAGTTCAGTTTGTTGATCAGTTATCATACTTAGCCTCCGTACAAACAACTGTAACGGGTGCAGCAAGCACTACTCAAACAGCATTAACTCCGGGACAACTAACAACTGGATTTAGTTTAAATGTATTGCCTGTAATTGAAGCTGATGGAAGGGTAAATCTACAACTATCATTAAATATTTCTGCTTTAAAAAATATGGCGCAGTATTCATCAGAGAATGGAAGTGTTCAGTTACCAGAAGTATTGCAACGTAATTTTATGCAAAAGGTGGTAATTAAATCAGGAGCAACTTTTGTGGTAACTGGTTTTGATTCAGATGATAACACTATTAAAAATACAGGAGTTGGCAGTGCTTATAATTGGCTTTTAGGTGGTGGTGTTAATGCTAGTAATACCAGAACTAGATTAGTAATTTTAGTAACTCCTAGAGTTATTTATCAATAGAATTGGGATATTATGAAACTTTTAAATAAAAATGGTTATAAATTTGCCACAGGAATGTTTTGGCAAATTCCAGATGAAAATAAGCGCAGTATTAAGCTAAGTAAATTAACTAAAGATACAAAGCACGATATGTATTGTCAAGTTAAAAATATCCGTCATACATGGGGATTTTGTCAAAAATCTGATTTAAATGGTGAAAAGAAAGTAGCGTCACTTGGTAAATTTATAATTGAATCATCTAATTTGACTGCAGATTATGCAAATTCTATTATTTGTTATAAATTTAAGAATATTGATGAATACGATGATAGCGGAGAATTGTTAACTGCAAGTCTTTATGGTTATATTGTAATTTTAAATGGGACCATTTGTCCGGATGATGGAGAATATGTTTCGGAATTTGCTCCAATTAAAGAATCAATTTTTCAGAAAGCTAAACGCTATGAAATTGAAGTCTTATATTTACCTTTAGATGTGGCACAGGATTTCTTTAATATTTATGAATTATTGACAGATGCTTATCATAATGATAATTTATTAATTAAAATTTTAGAAAATATTAATCATAAACATAAAACTGAATTAGCAGCTTTTATTAATACTCATTTCAGTCATTCAGAATATTCCAGCATTAATTTTATAGATGTTAATGGAAGCATTCCAATTATCAAAAAGTTAATTAAAGAGAAAGAATTTGAGTTTGAATTAAAAGAATCCAAAGATTTAAATTTACGTTATTTAATTCCTAACATTTATGTTTTAGCTTATTCTTCAGATGAAATTTATTGGAATGATTCAAAGAAATTTAAACAACACTTCACTAAATCTTTAATACAACCAATCAATAGAATTAAAACTGATAGAGTTAAAGCTCTAGTTATGTTATTTATATTGGGATTTTTTGGATATTATGGTTATACATATATACTTGATAAACGTAATTTAGTGGTTTCAAATCAAATAGCTACTAAATCTACTATGCTGGTTGCTATAACGCCTGAATCTTTAATAAAATTTTGTTTTATTCCAAATAATAAATATTTTGCCAATCAAACTAATTGGATACTAACTAATATTCACTGTGATTCTTTAAGTTATAAACTTACTTTTAATAGTGATATTGAAGCAACTTTGGATCAATTTATTCAATTTACAGGAAGTAAAAGTGGATCTAGTTTAAATGGTAAAACAGGTATTTTAACTAAACATTTATTATTACGTGAAGGAAAGCTAAACTCTATTAATAAAGAACAAATAATTACCAATTTACAACAAGCTACAATTAATTACAAATTAGATCTGACGTTACAAAATTCAGCACATCAATTAAATCAACCAATTAAATTTACAATAAATTCAACATTATCACCTATTTTTTTATTTAAGCATGGAGTTTTAGAGTATACCTTATTGACTCAAATTAATGGCTCATTTAACCAAAGTACTGGATTTTATAACTGGACAATCCAAGGGGAAATTTAAATGTTTAGAAATATGCTATCGTTAATTTTATTATTATTTATTTCTCAAGGGTTTTCTGAGAGTAATAATCTCTCTAACAATAATTTAAATCCAATAATTTTGGTTCCTACAACAAAAAACCTTGAAGAGTCCAAAATTAAGCCGAAAATTGCTATGTATAAAGAATCCAGTTTAATTATAACTTCATCGCAAATTGGAGTAAATAGTGGCTTATCAAATATTGATAATTTGGACCATAATGCTGAGGATTTGATGCAATTAAAGCGCAAATTAGAGATTGAAAAAACTCAGGCAGAATTAAATAAGTTAAAAAATAATTCAGTTAATCAATCTATAGGAGATAGGTTTAATCAAGACCAAATTCAAACCACAGTAACTGGTGTTGCAATTGATGAGAATGGACGTAAAATTGCTTGGCTTCAATTTGCTGATGGCGGAACCCTTGTAGTTAATATTGGTTCCCATGTAGGAAAATATATAGTATCTGATATTACTATGACAAAAGTAACTTTAACTTATCAACCTAATTCTAA
The DNA here is from genome assembly GCA_937952895.1 of uncultured Neisseriaceae bacterium. Taxonomy (GTDB): domain Bacteria; phylum Pseudomonadota; class Gammaproteobacteria; order Burkholderiales; family UBA11063; genus Aquella. The sequence goes on along the minus strand of CALFYC010000203.1, from coordinate 29,324 downwards.
GCATTCAAAGAAAAATAATATTTATCTGGAACGTATTTATACAGCTAATTTAGATAAAAAATCTTCTAATAAAGGTTTATCAAATATGGGTTTATCACCATCACCTGTAATTACTCCGGCAAATTCTGAAAATGTGATGGTTCCACCAATATTGGTTCGTTAAATAAGGGGGTGTGATATGGATAATGTGAAAATATTAACGGCTAAAGGTGCACTTTACCAGGTGCCTCCAGCTTTATATGATTATATTTGTTTAACTTCAGATAAGAAACTGTATTTTAACGAAGCGTATGTTAATCATCCTCATGTTATGAATAAAATTGCTTATTTTAAAGAAGCAAAGTTATTTGATGATAAGCCAATTCCATTATCTTCAGCTGAAATAAGGGCTTTTTATGATCAAAGTTTAAAAGCAACGCATGAAGCATCACAATTACAACGTGAGGCTAGTGATATTTTTGCAATAGCTGCAGCAAAAGATGCTTCAGATGTGCATATTACTGTGCGCAAGAATGAATGTCTAATTAAAATTCGCACAATTGGTAATTTGGAGTTAAGTTATGAATATGTCGCAGCTCATGGTCATGCTCTATGTAAAACCATTTTCATGACTATGTGTGATCAGGCGGGTAAGACTTTTCAGCCAAAGGCTCGTCAAGATGCCAGAATGAAAGCGATTTATTTACCGGATGGAATTACCGGAGTCCGTATTGGAACTAGTCCAACTGATTCTGGCTATATTATGGTTTGTCGGTTACTTAAAAAATCTGATCCACATCAACTAACTTTAGATGTTTTAGGTTATGAACCATTTCAAATTGAATTAATTAATCAAGCGAAAAGTAAAAAAGGTGGAATTAATATTTTTGCAGGTCCCACTGGTTCTGGTAAGTCAACTACGATGTCAATCATTATTGGCATGATTATTAGTGATAGTAATGGCCGAAAACATGTAATTACTGCAGAAAATCCAGTTGAATATGAAATAGGCGGCATGATTTCAATTCTTAAGGATATTGATAATCAAATTATTGAAAGAAGGGTGATGTCATACGCAACCCAAACCCCAGTCATGGCAGGAAATACTAAACGAAAAAAGGAAATCTTTAGTGAAGCAATTACTGCCATGATGCGGCTGGACCCGGATGTAATTATGATTGGTGAAATTAGAGATGGTGGATCGTTAAAAGCATCAGTTGATGCATCAATGACGGGCCATCAAGTATGGACATCAGTTCATGCTACAACTGCAATTGGAATTATAAAAAGGCTAATTACGGTGAGTGGTGAAGGAGAAAGTAGTGTCGAAAAAGAGTTAATTTGTGATTCAACGATTATATCAAGTTTAATGTCTCAGCGATTAGTTAAAAAATTATGTGCACATTGTTCAGAGCCAATTGAAAAACATCTCTCAAAGATTGAACCTGGTTTGATCAATCGCTTGGTTAATGCTTATGGGGCTGATTTAAGTGGAATTCGGTTACGTAATGAACGTGGATGTAATCGATGTCATGAGGGTAATTTAGGTAGGACGGTGGTTGCTGAAATTATAAATTGTGATCAAAAATTTATGGAGTTAATTTTGGTGTCTAATTATGAAGCAGAGCAATATTGGTTACAAAGGTTAAATGGTATATCAATGATGGTGCATGGTTTATTAAAAGTAAAACGTGGCTTGATTGATCCATTGGATCTAGAAGATGAATTGGAATATATTCAATTACCAGCTGGGATTAATCAAAAGTATTATGAAGAGTTATTGAACTTAATTAAGTGAAATTAATATGAAAAATTTAAATTTGATGATAAGACAATTGAATAATCAATTGGCGAGTACCACTAAAGTCTCAGTTATGACTTTTCAGAAGCGGATGGCTATGTATCGTATGCTTGAAAAAATGACTGGAGAACCAGCTAATTTGCAGATTAATGAAGCAGTTATCGAATTACAGGGGTTAGAACAGGAATATGAATTTAAAAGCCGCATGTGGTATGTATATGAAGATGTTATTGAAAAAATGCGAAGCACAGATGCTGATTTTACTAAAGCTCTTTCGAAATATATTCCACAGCAAGACACGATGATTATAGCAGCTTCTGAGCAAGATGATATTACATTGGGATTTACCACGGTAATTGAAAATAACTTAAAAGTCAATGAAATGAAAAAGGCCTTTATATCAGCTTTAGCTTATCCAATTATGTTGGTATTTCTATTATTATGGGTTTTATACTATTTTAGTGTCAATATTATTCCTCAAATGGCAGGAGTTATTCCTAAGGAGGTCGTTTTATCTACTACTTCAAGAATATTAGTAATTGTTGCGAATAACTTTTATATTTGGTTTCCAATTTTAATTGGACTGATTCTGGTAACTTGCGTATTTATTATTTGGGCTCTACCAAATTTTGCATCTATAAATCGGAAATATCTAGAGAATTTACCACCATTTAATATGTATCGAATTATGGTTGGGTGTGGTTTCTTATTTGCTTTAAATAGTTTAAGTAAAGCTGGCTTTATGCAAATTGATGCATTAAATCAAATGTTACCTCTTGCAAAACCCTATCTTCGTTATCGTATAGAAGTAATTTTAGATTTAATGGCAGATGGAATGGATATTGGACAAGCTTTAATTTATAGCAAATTAGATTTTCCAGATAAGCAAATGGTTAAAGAATTAGCAATTCAAATTAAATATAGTGAAGACGATTCTTTAGAAGTATTATCAAAAACATTAGCTGAAGATGGGGTAACTACAATTAAAAAGCAATCAACATTTTTAAAATTTTTAATAACTACTTTGGTATTTAGCGTGATTGGCTTTTTATATATGGGGGTTTATATGTTAGGTATGGATATGGGTAATTTAGTCAATAATTTACATTAATTAAGGGTTTTAATTTTAGGAGATAGTTTTATGAAAATATATACAAGAAAAACGTTATCTAAGCAAAAGGGTTTTACCGCAATTGAGTTATTATTTGCTTTAGGTATTATAGCTGTTGCAACAGTTGTTATTGTTAAAGCAATGAGTAGTAATAGTGATAAAGCTAAAGCTCAACAAATGATTCAGGATGTTTCAGCGTTAGTTGATAATATTAAAGGTGCTTATTCATCGTCAACGGATGGGTATACGGGCTTAGATACAGCTTCAGTGATTGCTGGTAAATTATATCCAAGTGATCTAAATATTAGTGGAACAAATTTGGATAGCCAATTTAGTGGAGGGAGTATAGTAATAGCTAGTTCGGATGCCAGTTCCTTTGGTATTACTTACAATAATGTGCCGTCTGCTGTATGTTCTGAAGTGGTTTCAAAACTTGCAGATGAAACATTTTCTGATATATCGGTAAATGGAACTTCAATGTATTCTACCGGAGCAGGTGGTGGGAAAGTTGACCCTACTGCTATTTCTAATGCGTGTGGTACAGCTGGAGCTGGTGGTGGTTTACCAAGTATTGTTTTTACTGTAACGAATTAGTCAATAGAATAATATGCAATCAATAATTGTAATTGGCTTATTGGTGGTAATTGGGCTATTTAGTGGAATTGAATATACTAGAAATAGCCCAGAAGAAATAAATGCCTTTAATAGTTTTAAAGCTGATCAAGTTGCTGGAAATATTATGCAATATAATGATTTTTTAGTTAAATATATGTTAGATCATTATGATGATTTACATGAAATTATATCGAATAATCCTGGCAATGTAGAAAAAATTAATACTATTGATGATGTGGCTAATTTAATTGCTATGTATAATCAAAAAAGCTTCCTAATGTTTTTAAATTATCAAAGTATTATTTTTAATTATGCAGATTTATCAATTGAAAGTGAAGTGTTACCAACCTTATATTTAGCAACAACATGGGATAGTTTTTTACCTAAAATTAAGAATTTTAATTTAACTAAAATGCCTGAAGTAATGGGTGCTACCAATCAATTAGTTAGTGAGCATTTATATCAAGGAAATAGCACTTATTGGACAATTCCGATCTTATTAAGTCAATCAAATTGTAATACGTTGGAGGTATATAGCCAGATTCCGACAGATAGTAGCGGGAATTCTCAATTAATAAAAGTTAAAAATTTATTTAATAGATTATGTAGCCAAATTGAAGTAAACAGTGCCTTCAAATTTTTAAATTATGTGTTTTTAGAACCAGTCTTTATTAAAGAAAGTACTTAATGAAAATCCATGGTTTTAGTGTTATTGAATTATTAGGAACATTAATAATCCTATCCGGCATATTATTAATTACTAACCATTTTGTAACAGAAATAAATCAAAGAAAAGAATTGAATGCTGTATCTGATCAGATGATTTATTTTAATAATGTTGCAATAAAGTTTATTGCAGATAATTATCGAAATTTAGAAGAATCGACTCAGGTAAATGATTTAATCATTCCATATTCGGTGATGTCGATGTACACGTCGATTGGTAATAATCCTATACCTGCCACAAAAATAAAACCATGTTTATATTTATCTAATGGTAGTAATAACATTTTAAATGCTTATCTATATTTTGGGAATGCAACTAATGTAAATCAAGTCTATTCTTATTTAGTTGCCACAAAAGTTGCGCAAAACATTGGTGGTAATGTTGGAGTATTGATGCAAAATGATAATGGTTTTAATATTCAAGGTAATTTATTTAGTAATTTTGCAATATCGAATTCTGATGCAAGCTTAATTGCAAATGGTTGTGGTTTTATTGGTGGTAATTTAATCCCTAATTCAATAGTAATTGCAGTTAGTCAAGATAAAAGATTATTTGCATCAATTCAAACTGATGTTGATAGACAATCAAAAGAAGTAAATCAAGACCCATCATTAAAAAGATCAGGTTCTGGGGACGATGTTACTATGCAGACTAATTTATATTTGGATAATGTTATACAAGAATCATCAACAAAGCAGCAATATTATTGTGATGTATCAAAACTCCCAATTAAAGATTCAGATATTATGTGCATACAATTTGGTGCTAATCATCATCCGATATATACTATGGATGCAGGTTCTGCATCTTGGATTAGTAGTATTTTAGATAGTCCTACAACCTGTAAAGCATCATCTCAAGCAAAATTTACTGATCCAAGTACGGGAAATGAATTAGGTTATATTAGTTGCGGTTCAATTGAATATAATGCTCTTGAATCAGATACAAACACTCCAACACAACATGTATATCAAGCTTTGGATTTTGGTAAAAGTCCATTTGGTACTAATCAAAGGATTCAGATGAAAAGTGATGCATCAATTGGAGCACCTCTTGATACAAGTCAATTAGATATTAATAATGCAGGAATTGAGGCTGGATATATTGCACCAATTTCGCATCCAATTACACCGGGTAGTATTTGTAGTCCAACTGATTTAGGTAAGATGGCTCAAGAATTTAATCCTGTGGGAGCAGGTGGGCAACTACAATGTTCATATAACCCAACTTTTTGTAGTGGAAATGGTTATTGTTATTTACCAACCAAACCCTCTGGAGTGCTTATAGTATTTGATTCTTTGGTGCAAGATGGGAATTGCCCATCTGGAACTATTGTTGATCAAAATCAACCAAGTGATGGAATTAATAGCCAAGTATCTTGTCCAGCAATATCTGGTTTTGCATTTCAAGGTATTCATGGCATACCTTCGGGTGCTTACCAATCAGTAACTGGATTTACTTTTTATAGTAATTATGCAACGTTTTGTGTATATAACGATGGATCTGGCAATATTGAAAGTAATCCAATTAAAGCTTTAGCTAAGTTACTTTGTTCTTCAAATGTAACAACTTATTTAGTAGATCATTATAGGCCAAATTAATATGAAGAATAAAAAATATGGTTTTACAGCGATAGAATTATTATTAGCATTATCCGTAATTGCAGCTTTAGTATTTATGAGTATTCGAATAGCTAATAAATTTAGTTCTGAATTAACTGGTGATAGTGTAGCACGAGATGCCTACCAATATTCTAAATCAGTTGAGCGTTATATTAATACTCATTATAGTCTACTTCAAGAATTACTAACTATTAATAATGGACAATCAAATGGATTAATTGTAACGATTCCAGAAACTATTCTTAAAAATGAAGGCTTTATTAATTCCAGTTATCCAAATATGAATGTGTTAAACCAAATTCCTTGTGCGGTAATTGTCTGGTCAAATAATAGATTACAAAGCTTTTTATATTATAGAGGTACTAATCAAACAAGGACATTAGGTGAATATGAATTAAATCGTGGCATGCAATACACTGGAGCAATGATTGGTGTTTATAAAAATGGTGTAGTTCAAGGTGCTCTAAATTTATGGAATTTAGATCAAGCCACAACAGAAAATTTATTAATAGCTAAAGGCACCGCCGATCCATCACAAGGTGTAAATCCGGATGCATATCAGTGTGGGGGTGATCAAATTGTTAATAATAGCTATGTAATTGATATTGTTATAACTCAAATTTTAAATAATAAGCTAGCTCATGATGACAATTTACATCAATATAATGATGATGGTTCTCAAGTAGATGATCCACAAAATGCAAATACCATGGAAAGTGATTTAAATATGGATTATCGAACAGCTAATGGCCAACATATCAAAAGTAATATGATATTTCAGATGAATCCGGATTGTGTAATGGATCCATCTGATATAGCAACAATGCAAGATTATTCAAGCGATAATCCAAGAGGTTGTAAAAACCGTCAATTGGCATTAGAAACTTCTAGAGAGAGTAATAATGTTGATATAACAGTTACAGGTTTCCAACAAGGTGGAAATAATCAAGATTTAACTCAAAAACCTTATATGGGTAGTTTATCTGCATTATCCATTCAACCAACTGCTGAAGTTCAGATTGGAACGCCTTGTCAAATATCCGAATTAGGCAAAATGGCTAAACAGCAAATATCTTCAGACCCTAATGATGTAAATAATTTATATATAAGCCAAGTTCAGTGTATGAAAAATCCATTATGTTCTCCATCATCAATTAATGAAACTTGTTATATGCCAGTTAATAATGTGACAATCGAAATAGAGACCAAGCAGGACTCATATAATTCGGTTTCAGCTATGTGTCCAGCAGGAACATTTGTTTATAGAGTTGATGCAGATAGTGCTGCTATAACCCCTGGGCCTTGTGGGTCATGTCATATTGATCCATGTAATAAAGGGGGTGGTGCTTGTTCAACGGTTCAAGAAATAAATCCACTAGCAAGCCCTAATCCAATTCTTTATTCAGGAATACAGACTACTCCATCACGTTGGTATCAAGGCTGTCCGACAATTCATCCTGGATGTAATGAGGGATGGGGTAATGCACCTGATACTTATATAATTGTAAGATCAATGACATGCACTAATGATATTTCTAAAGTTGGGGTGATTGTTAACCAATAATATACTATTTGAGTATAAATTAATATATCAAAATAGTATAAAGAAATAAACTTACTTAGTTTATTTAAGCTATGAGGATTATTATAAAGGAAATTTGATGTAATGTTGATTATAAACAAAAAGGCGAGCTTAGTATTTGAAAATTCAGGTTGTGTAAGAAAAGATGATAGAGGAAAACTTAGATTAACAGATTCTTTATTGAAAATAATGTTAAATAATTAGGACGTTTAAAATGAAAAAAATAAATCTATTGATATTTAATATATCTTTTATTTTAATAATTAGTTGTAATGGTGGAGGAACATCCAATGATGAGGAGTCAAGCCCTATGTCAATACCAAGTAATCAATTGATACCATTAAACATCTCATTACATGATTTAAATAATAATCCAATCGATTATATTGACGTAACAAAAGTAGGAAGTCATACTGAGTATAAATTAACTTTTACTAACCCTAACAGCGTTTCAGTTACAGGGTTATCGAATTTAAATAGTGGTCCCCAAATAGATCTTAATTGGCTTGGTTATCAAGCATCACCTGATAAAAAATCTTATCCAACTAATGAGGAATTGGAGGCTTATGATGATATTTTTAATCCTGGAGAAGGTCAGATAACTGATTATTTTTACAAAACTACTAATGATGATGACTGTTTTAATAAGACTATCTTACAACCAAATGATTTTTGCTCATTTTATACATTAGCGGTTAATTATGTGAATTTTAATGAAAGCGATTTTTTTAGTTATCCACTTGCATACTATATAGAAGAAAATGGAAATAATTTAAATGTATTAAATGTTCAACAATATAGTTACACAGAAGGTTATGGTTTTTTAAAAGAAAGTATGATTAACTTAGACAAGCAATTTATTACTTATAAGATAATTCATGAAAATACACCTGCTCCTGAATCATTATTTATTCTTGGAAATGAAATTAGTATGGATGGAACAACAGCATATTTGTGTGATGATGAACAGGGTATATATTGTGGTAAATATCCACTATTCTATGAATCGTCTACTAATACATTAACATTAGCAAATAATCCAAGTTACAGTTTTACATTGCCAGGACAATTTATGCAGTCAAGACGTAGTATGCATCCTGTATATGATGGGGAATCAGCTTGGTATGTGGCAGAAATATTTGGAGAATATACAGTTGCAAACTCTAATGATCCAACTATAAGGTATAGAGTTCCAAATATTCAGTATGCAGGTTTTGATGATGCTGTAGCAGGATTAGATGGAAGTTTTTGGTTTAATCCTCATGATATTGATACTTTTAATGCTGATGTGTATATTCCTGGTACTGAATCCTTTGCGGAAACTAATATTTTTCATGTCATGGCAATAGGAATGGATGGGACTGTTCTTGGTGCAGATATGACAACAACTAGCTGTTATAGAAATCCTGATAATAATTATCAGTACCAGGAAATTACTCAAGTACAAAACTATGTTATTCCTCTTGACGAAAACGGCGACGATTTACAAATTCATAATAACATATATATTAGAATGAACATCCCTAATTTATATACCAGTTATGGTGAAAGTTTAACCAATGTATATGGATATTATAAGTTACATACTGAAAATGGGAAGTGTGAACTTGAATCGGATGATTTTATAGTATATCCGGCATATGTAACAAATCTATATGGCTTAGAGAGTGACTTTGTCGTTCCATTATCAGATATTTATTTAGGAAAATAAAATAATACTTTCCAATATTATAGATTTGGAATTTTTATTCTAGATTTATATAAATTTTATAATGTTTTTAAAGTGGAAGAGAATATGAAATTAAGGTATAATTACGTTATAACAATTTAGAGGAGTTATAACATGATGTTAGAGATTAGACAAATAGGTAATAGTGCTGGGGTGACAATTCCAAAAAGAATATTGGAAACCGCTCATTTAACAATAGGTGATAAAGTTGAAGCAAAGAATCTCGAAAATGGAATTTTGTTGGAACCTACAAAGCCAAGAAAAAAATATAATATAAAAGATTTACTATTATTATGTAATGAAGAAAATATGGGACTAAGTTCAGAAGATAAAGAATGGTTAAATGCGCCATCACAAGGTAAGGAGAAATTAGATGAATAAAATTTTAAATCGTGGTGAGATAATTCATATTGATTTAGAACCAACAAAAGGAAAAGAGCAAAGTGGAAAAAGATATGCTTTGGTGCTTACAATAAAAGAATTTAATAAATTTGGTCTAGCACTAATTGCACCAATTACAACAGGTGGTAATTTTTCTAGGCTAAATGGTTTTAGTGTGCCTTTAATTAGTGGTACTCAAGTTCGTGGTGTAGTGCTATCAAACCAGATAAGAATGTTAGATTATTTAGAGTGTAATTATAAAGTAATAGAATCTTGTCCCAGTGATGTGGTAGAGGATGTGCTTGCTAAAGTTCAAGCTTTGGTAAGTTTTGAATAATGAATTATAAAAAACTTTAGCTAGTGAAAATTAAAACTGTTGTTTTATTTTTATAAATCTGATTAAGATTTCTATATCTTAAATCTAATTTATAAAGTCTGCCGAAATAATTAACTCAATCATTGAACATTTATTTTGTGAAAGATTAAATAATGCAAAAAAAATTGGTTAAAGTTAACTATAGATTAAAAGGGTTTGGTATTATTGATAGCGTAATAGCCTTATCTATATTAAGTTCAGTTATTCTAGGAATAATCTATTTTAATAAAGCAAATTTTCAAAGGAAGCAAGCAAAAGAATTAGCCGAACAAACTCAAACTTATGCTCAAGTATTTACTGAATATATGAATTATAATCGTTCTACTATTCTAGCATCAATTACCCAAGGTCCTTACACATTAAGTCCACAAACACTCGGATCATCATGGCCTAGTAATCTAGCGACAGAAAATTTATATGGTCAAACTCCATGTGTTGGAGTGTCAGCAAATCCAGTCACCGGTGGTGTGGAGGCAATAATGTATTATACTGAGAGCCCAAGATTTGTAATGAAAATTTCCCCTACGATTACGAATAATGCTTCTACGTTATTGGGAAATAAAGGCGGTGTTTTAAAAAATGGATCAATTCAAGGTAATTCTGGATGGAGTATTAATAATGGTTCGGCATTTTTTGCTGGAATTCAGCAATGTTCAAATGAATTATCAGATAATAGTGTTGCAGTTAATTTAGATTTAATGTCTAATTGGAACCAAGATTTACAACCTGCAACATCAATTAATAAAGAGGTTGATAATGGTAACCCACAAGATATAAGAACATTCCCTGGTCATATATTAAACTCAAATACATCTAGAGCAAATATTAATTTTGCTAATAGTAGTGGGGTTATATTTGATAACTCAAATTCAAATAATCCAATAAAACTAAGTATTCAAGATAATGGGATAACAACTGGATCACCAACACTTGCAATGGGGAATGTTATTACTAGTGTAAACGCAGATACTATACAGGCAACACAACAAAAAAAAGCTGGTGATTCTTGTCAAATAAGTGAGATTGGTAAAACAGTTACAGATATGGGGTCACCATTTCCAGATGCGGCAAAAGTATTGGCAAGAAACACTTTAGTATGCACTAAAAATGATATGTTGTGTGCTACAAGCCATACTTGTTATTTACCAGCTACGCCAAATAGTGTAATTTATCAAAATACGGAACAAGGGATCCAAGATCAAAATGGCAATTTTATTTGTCCAGCAGCAGTTCCTTTTGCCTCTAACCCTATAACGGGCGGTGGTGGTTCTAACGGGTATTATTATGCAACAAATGCAGGTGATAAAATTGGATGTAATTATGCAGAAAATACGGATGGAGGCTGTTTTAGACCTGGGCAATCAGTAAACATATGCCCTTTACCATTGACATATAGTAGTGGTTGTGGAGGATATTCAGGTCCTGCAGTTTTAAATTTCGGAGCGCAAGGTGCTTCTGGACCTCTTAATCCAATGAAATTTACTAATTCAGGGGGTGAAGTGCAGATAAATCCTCTTATTGGTCATTTGAGTTCATATCAAACAACAGTTGGTTACCAAATAAATGTAACACCAATAAATTTAAATTGTAGTTCAATTTGCGCACAGCTACTTCCAGTTAACTCTTGGATACAAGCAGTTGCAAGGCCAAATTTTGATTATACAAGTACATTTAAACTTAATAATAGTTGTGGATGTTGGATATATTCTAATAATATGGCACAAGCATTAGCAATAGCAGTATTACAGGCTCCACAAGCAATTTTAAAAAGCGTTACATGTTCAAATATGCCAATCTATACATCGCAATGAGGAATTAAGTGAATGAATAAGATATTTAATAATATTTTTGGAATTTGTATTATTTCAATTAGTGGCTGTGGCGATGGTCAAAATTCAGAAGCTACTAATTATTATTCTGCATCATTCGATACATATTATCAAATTGAAAGTAGCGAAAGTTCTTATTCATTTAATATAGTAAGTTCAAGTGGTAATAGTTTAGTTAATGTGCCACTTACCACTACATCAAATGGATATACTTTTTCTGCAAGCTATAATGGCCAAAGTGCTACAGGTAATATTGTGATTAACAACGGCCAAATGGGAATATCCATTAATGCTTCAAGTAATGGGTTTACTGATTTCGCAACACTTAACACAAATAATAATTTAATTCCTGATGGTGTTTATACAACAGTATGTGATCAAAATAATATTAGTGCTTGCAATATGGTAATTAATGGTAATACCATAAGTGTGACCGAATATAGTGTATCTGGGGAATCAACAATATTATGTAGTAATCAAAGTTTAACAAATGCAATAAATAGTGTTAATCCGAATTTATTATCGTTTTCTTGTGGGGTACAAGGCGGAACATATAATGGAATTTGGAATATTATGCCATTGATAGTAAATAATACTGTGGCAATTATGATTAGTGAATATAATGCCAGTATTAACCAAAATGATAATGGAACAGATGAGATAGCATTTCCAGAACTATCATTTATGCCAAATGGCTCATATAATTATGTATATAATCCGATTGCATCTGGTCAATCTGGTATTTCAAATGCATCATTTAGTAATGGTGTTTTAATTAACAATATTGTTGGGACTTGTGACGGTGCTATGTGTGCATTAATTACTAATCAGTATGCTGGTATAGCTGGTGGTAATTCTATGGTTGGCTTTAATTATTATTCGGTAAATGGTCAATTGAATTATAATTTAGTAGGCAATGATACAATGAATATTTATGTAGATAGTTATGTCGGAATTTATTATTAAGATAGATTAAATTTATAATTATCCTTGAAATGAATAAAAGATCCAATTTTTAAAAACTAAAATTTACTTCTTATTTAGTTATTTAAACTACAAGGAAAATATCTAATTTTAGATGATAAAAACTAATATAAACTAATAGTAAATAAAAGGTTATAAACTTTTTGTTGCTGTGCACTATATTCAAACTCTCGTGGTGTGTTAGAATATCCGGTATGGTTTGTGATATTTGTGGAAAACTATTTTTTTGAAATAAAAACTAGTTTAGTTGTTTTGTTCGCGTTATATTGGCATTAAACATAGTGGATGAAAAAAAAGAAAAATTATTATCTGGATTAAATACTGATCAATCAGAAGCTGTAATTCATGATGAAGGTTCGATGCTAGTTTTAGCAGGGGCTGGTAGTGGCAAAACTAGAGTTTTAACCACAAGAATTGCCTGGCTAGTGAAAGAGCGTTCAGTACATCTTGAAAATGTCTTAGCTGTGACTTTTACCAGTAAAGCCGCTAAAGAAATGATGCATCGGGTTGCAACTATGTTATCAGTTGATGTAAAGCCGATGTGGATTGGCACATTCCATTCAATAGCTCTTAGATTACTTACTAAGCATTACAGTAAAGCTGATCTTCCCTCATATTTTCAGGTTTTAGATTCTCAAGATCAAGTTGGATTATTAAAGCGATTAATTAAAAGCTCAAATCTAGACGAAGATCGTTATCCAGCCAAAGAGTTGCAAAAATTTATTAACTCCCAAAAAGAGCAAGGTTTAAGAGCTAGTGATTTAGTTCCTGATGGTTTACGCAGTGAACATTGGATTAGTTTATATGCTGAATATGAAAAAGTATGTAATCGCGATGGTTTTGTTGATTTTACTGAATTGCTTTTGCGTAGTTACGAAATGCTGATGAAGCATCGAGATTTGTTAGAACATTATCATGGTAAATTTGAACATATCTTAATTGATGAATTTCAAGATACTAATCAACTACAATATCAATGGATTAAACTATTGGGTGGTGATGGAAGTTCATTGTTTGCTGTTGGTGATGATGATCAATCTATTTATTCGTTCCGTGGAGCAAAAATCACTAATATGAAGTCATTTTTAAAAGATTTTCATATTAAAGAGCCAATTCGTTTAGAGCAAAATTATCGTTCTACCCCAAATATTCTTGATGCAGCTAATGCTGTGATTGGTAATAATGCTGATCGTATCGGGAAGAAGCTATGGACAAAAAATAATAGTGGTGAACAGATTCAATTATATGAGGGTTATACTGAAGAGGATGAGGCATATTATGTAGCAGATGAAATTAAAAAGCTACAAAATGATGGATTTTCTTTATCAGATATGGCAATTCTTTATCGTTCGAATGCTCAATCGCGTGTATTTGAACAGTTTTTTTATGGACAAGGAATTGCATACCGAGTTTTTGGTGGACTTAAATTCTTTGAACGTCAAGAAGTAAAGCAGGTATTATCTTATTTACGTCTTTTGGTTAATGGTAATGATAATGAAGCATTTTTACGAGTAATTAATTTTCCAGCACGTGGTATTGGTGCTAAAACTATAGAAATTTTACAGGCAATTGCTGAGGAAAAAACTGAATCATTGTTTCAAGCATGTGACTCAATCGAAGGTAAATCCAAACAAAATATTATTGACTTTATTAGCTTAATTAAAAGAATGCGTGAGGGAGTTGATTCCTTATCTTTATCTGAAATTATTAATTACGTGATTGAAGAAAGTGGCATTGGTACCCACTATCGTGAAGATAAGCGTAATGGGATTGAAAGATTAGAAAATTTAAATGAATTAGTAAGTGCTGTTGCTAATTTCCGCCATGAAGAAGGTATAAGTCCATTAAATGCATTTTTAAGTCACGCTGTTTTAGAGTCCGGTGATCATAACTTAAAGGATCTAGATCAAGCCGTTCAATTAATGACAGTGCATGCAGCGAAAGGTTTGGAATTCAAAGTGGTGTTTATTGTTGGTCTTGAAGATGGTTTATTTCCTCATCAAAACGGGATTGATATTGGTAACTTAGAAGAAGAGCGACGTTTAATGTATGTTGCGGTTACTCGTGCTCGTGAAAGATTATATTTATTAAGAGCATGTAGTAGACTTCTTTGGGGTAAACGCCAATCTGCTCCAATGTCTAGATTTGTAAGTGAAATTCCAGGTGCTTTAATTAACAATATTTCTGGGATCAGTAAAATTGGCTGTAATAGTCTATCTAAATTTGGAGTTCCTGAAACTGAAACCCTTGATGCTACTCCTGAAATATTCAATCCTGAGACCAAAATTTCAAGAGTGGAATTATCAGATAAAGCATTAACTATTAAAATTGGTGATATGGTTAAACATGCCAAATTCGGTAATGGTAGAGTTATGCAGTTACATGTTGATGGTGCTAAAACTACAGCTGAGATATTCTTTGTGGGTGTAGGTAAAAAAACCTTAGATTTAAATATTGCTAAAATCGAAAAAGCATAGGGCATAACATGCTAAATCAGGAATATTTTGCTGAATCAAAACGTTACATACCAGGTGGTGTAAATTCGCCAGTTCGTTCTTTTAATGCCGTAGGTGGTGAGCCTTTTATTACCCAAAAAGCAAATGGATGTTTTTTATATGACGTGGATGATAAACGCTATATTGACTATGTTTGTTCTTGGGGTGCAAATATAGTTGGGCATGCAAATAAAGAGGTTGTCAACTGTGTATCTGAAGTTCTTAAACGTGGCTTCTCTTTTGGAACACCATCTGAATTAGAGCTTGAATTTGCGCGTCTAATTAATAAATTGATGCCAAGCATTGCCAAATTTCGTTTAGTAAGCTCCGGAACCGAAGCTGTTATGACTGCAGTTAGATTAGCTCGTGGTTATACAAATAAAAAAATCATTATTAAATTTAATGGTTGTTATCATGGTCATAGTGATAATTTATTAGTAAAAGCTGGTTCTGGATTGGCAACTTTTGACACGTCAAGTAGTGCTGGAGTGCCAGATGAAGTTGTTAAATATACGATTTCAATTGATTATAATAATATTTTGCAACTACAAAATATCTTTGCTAAGCATGGTCATGATATTGCCTGTGTTATTATTGAACCATTTGCGGGTAATATGAATTTAGTTAGACCAAGTGTTGAATTTATTAAAACTATACAAGATCTATGTAATGAATATGGTAGTTTATTTATTTTTGATGAGGTTATGACTGGATTTAGGGTAGGGATAGGTGGGGCCCAGAACTTATTAGGCATAAAACCAGATCTTACAATATTAGGTAAAGTAATTGGTGGTGGGATGCCGCTTGCTGGCTTTGGTGGTAGAGCGGATATTATGGATAAATTATCCCCTCTAGGACCTGTTTACCAAGCGGGAACTTTATCTGGAAATCCAGTTGCGGTTAGCTGTGGATTAGCAACTTTAAAATTAATTCAAGAATCAGATTTTTATGTAAAATTGGTTGCAACAGCTAAAAAGCTTACCGATGGTTTAAAGGTGGTTGCAAAAAAACATAATATTTTGTTTAATGCTGATTATATTGGTGGAATGTTTGGTTTTTATTTTAGTGATACAATACCAACTGATTATAATTCAGTAAAACAAGGAAATCAAGTTTTATTTAATCAATTTTTTCATGAAATGTGTTCATCTGGTGTGTTTTTTGCGCCATCAATGTTTGAAGCTGGGTTTGTATGTAGTGCACATTCATTAGATATTATAGATGAAACAATCCTTATTGCTGATGAAGCATTTTCTAAACTTAAATCGAATTAAAAATAAAAATTATGCATATAATAACCTCTAAATATATTTTTATTAATAATCAACTCACCGAAAATAAAGCTATTTTAATTGACAATAATCAGATTATTGACATTATTAATAAAGATTCTTTAGCCAACCTACATCAACCAATTAAAGATTATGGTAATGGTGTTATTACCCCAGGATTTATTGATTTACAGCTAAATGGTTGTGGTGGGGTTTTATTTAATGATGATATTAGTTTTGGTACTTTAGAAACCATATATCAAACTTGTTTAAGATTTGGTACAACGCAATTTCTACCTACGTTAATTACTTCTCCGATAAATGATATTTTCAGTGCATTAGATTTGGTTAAAGCTTGGTTTGAACAATATGGTAATAATCGCGGGGTAATTGGAATTCATTTAGAAGGACCATTTATATCTAAGGATAAAAAAGGTATTCATCCTGACGAATTTATAATTGCACCTAATGATGATATTTTAAAAAAAATTGTTAGCTATACCAAATATTTTCCGATTAAAATGACTATTGCAACTGAAGTATTCACAACTTCACAAATTAAGTTTTTAGCGCAAAATAAGATTATTTTATCGCAAGGTCATTCAAATGCTAGCTATGAAGAATCAATAGCCGGTTTTAATGCTGGAATTAAAACAGTTACCCATGCATTTAATGCAATGAGTGGATTAACTGGGAGAAATCCGGGAGTTATTGGTGCAGTTTTAAATTCGAAAATATATGCAGGAATTATTGTTGATCTACTACACGTAGATCCCGCGAACGTAGAATTAATTAATAAAAATAAGCCTAATCAAGTTTATTTGGTTACAGATGCGGTAACCCCAACTGGAACAAATATGACAACATTTAATTTTGCAGGTAAAGAATTATTTGTTAAAGATGGTAAATGTATCGATAAAGACGGAACTTTGGGTGGTGCAAATCTAACTTTAAATGATGCAATTAAATACTGTGTCAATAAGTGTAATATCAGTTTAGTTGATGCGCTTAAAATGGCTAGTGAAATTCCGGCTCAGTTGATGCAATTAGATACTCTTGGTAAGATAGCTCCTAATTGTCATGCTAGCTTAATCTATATGGATCTAATAACTTTTGAGTGTAAAGTTTGTACTAACTTAATAAATTAGTATTTTCATCATAAATACATTTTTAATAAGTTAATTTAGATTTTAGTGAGAATAAATACCAGATTTACTTTACAGCCTTCACATAAAAATCTTTCAACAATTGTTTGACCAATTCTCCACCACTACCTCGAGTCATGATTGCAGTTTTATCTTTTAAGCGCATGCTATATCCTTTAAATATTTTGTATTTATATTCTCAACTTGGTAAATTATACAATAAATGATAATACAATAGTTGAATTTGATAAAATGGTCCTTTGAATATTTTAGTTTCATATGAATGGAAGTAAACTCATGCAACAAACTGCAAAGAAAACTGATATATCTTCGATTGTTAATTGGTGTATTCCATCATTCTTTGTGTTTTTTCAATTCTTTTTACAAAGCACCGCAAGTGTTATGAATACCAATTGGAAAGAAAGTTTTCATATTGGAGAATTAGGTGTTAGTAATCTATCTTCAGCATTTACCTATGCTTATGTTTTAATCCAGATTCCGGTTGGAATTGTTTATGATAGATTTAAGGCAAAGCCGATCTTAGCAACTGCAGGAATTATTTTAGGTATCGGGTGTTTTTTAATGGGATTGGTTCCAAATTATTCGGTTGCTGTTTTAGGTCGCTTTTTAATGGGGACTGGTGCTGCTTTTGGCTTTATTGGATTACTTAAAATAACTTCAGATTGTTTTCCCACAGAAAAATTTGCCTTGATGATTGCCCTATCTGATGGTTTTGCGATGGTTGGAGTAACTTTTGGTATTATATTATTAGCATGGCTACTTAAATTTTTTTCTTGGCAAATGGTAATGAATTTGGGTGGGGTTATAGCTTTTATAATATCGGTTGCGATTATTATCTGGTTAAAAAACTATAAAGCTCACATTACAAATAATATAAATGTAAAGGTAATTTATAATAATGTGGTTGCATCTATTGCTAATAAACAATTGATGATTGCTAGCTTTTTTGCTTTTTTTGTCTTTTCTGTAATTAATGCTTTTACCTCACTTTGGAGTGTAGAATTTTTAACTCACACGTATTTAATGAGTAAATCGCTTGCAGCAAGTATAATGTCTTCAGTTTTTATTGGTATTACGGTTGGCGGTCCCATCAATGGTATTTTAAGTCAACGTTTAGTATCACGTAAAACCATTATGCTATTTGGAAGTTTTGGTCTACTCATAATTATGAGTTTGATTGTTTTTTATCCTAATTTATCAGTAGTTACTTTATTTATTTTATTCTTTTTAGCAGGGGCACTTTGTTCAACTTACATCCAGGCATTAGCAGTTGTTAGAGGGTCAGTTGATTTAACTATTTATGCAACAGCTTTATCTGTTTCTAATACGATAATTATGCTTTCAGCACCAGTTTTACAAATCTTAATAGGTGCATTATTAGAGACACATTTTTTCCATATGGCTACTAATATTAGTACAATTTATCGTCTATCTTTAGGAGTTTTACCTTTAGGGATGTTTGTTGCGTTTATTTTAGCATTATTAATTAAAGCTAAATAATACACATTTATTTAATATTGATCTTTTTTTTCTTCAATATTAGATTTAATGCATTTTCACCAGTTACAATCTTTTTACCAGTATTTGCTTCAATTGCTTTTCGAGTATTACTGGTAATTGATCCGCCTTTTTTTGCTATTGATTTATTTTCTTCGAAAGTTTCAGATTTATGTGTTTTTGATAATTCTGTTGTTGTGACTTCAGCTAGCATATTTAGTGCAAGCTTCAAATTAGTCATGTTGTCGCGTAAATTTTCCTTTTTTAAATTCTTATGCTTCTTATATTCTTGAATTGATAATCCGCTCCAAGATTTAGTTATTTCATTAGTTAACATGGCAAATTCAGATCCTTCTTTAACACCTCTTTGTTCCCCCTCATTTATTAACTCTTTTCGAACTTCGATGGTTTTTAGTCGGATTTATCCATTCTTTAGAATATCCTTTTTCTAGATAGGTTTTCATGGCTCTATCATTAGTTTTTTCTGGGTCGTCTTTTTCTTCTATATGCTCATAGCCTACTTTTGCCAACCATACTTGCTAGAATATCCTGGACTAAATAGAATTACCGAAAAACTCTCATTAGCTATCGGAACTGATTCTAATGCATAACTAGTTAAGCTTTCGAATTGTAGAGTTTGATCTGCAGTAATATTTGGGTCAGGCCGTGCATTTAAAACAATAAATTGAATAAATTTAATTATAGGCAAATAGTATCGAGTTTTAGCAATTGATGTTTGAGTTTTTGGTAGTCTAATTTACTGTATTTGGATAGATTAATTAAATGAGTATGCATGTCAACAGAGTTATTGCTTGAACAAATCTTAAAACACATAAGCAGCATTGATCATGACAGTACTTGGAGTTACACTCATATTTTGATTATTATTATTTGCAACACCACCATAATTGGTATATTCAAGACGAATAAAGGCATGAGTCGTTGGAATGTTTACTTTGGTTCCAATACCCCATTCAAAACTAGTAGTCATATTACTAAACATCTGGTTATACCAACTACTATTTAAATTAGCTGAAACCGCATCAACCCCAAGTCGTAGGTAAATTGATACTGGGGTTGCAGGAATAACAATCCCTGGAGTAAATGCTAAATCATATACAGTAGTGGACGGATTTCCTGCATTCATCCAATTGCCACTTTGTGTAATATAGGTGTAGCCAAGTTCAGCTCCAACCCAATCAGCAAATTGATAACCAACAAAGGTTCGTAAGGTTGGAGTGCCAGTAGTTGTTGATGCTCCATCTAAGGATAGACTTTGCATTCCATAACCAAGGCCACCACCAACATAAATTCCACTAATATCTGCAAATATTTGGTGACAAATTCCTAGTGTAAATAAAATATAACAAAGTTTCTTCATACTGCTATCCTAAGTTTAAACAGCTTACAGAATAATTAATAATTTAAATTTTTAAAATTACGCAAGTGCAGCTTGATAAAATTAGCTACTTAGATTATCATACTGGGCTAGCGTCTTAAGGCGCCAATTATATCATAACAAAATTATGGAAAGAATATAATGGAAAATGGTAACTGGGAAAAAAGTGTTTTAGAGAAGGTTTTATTAGAGTCTGTCAAAGAACAAAGACGCTCTAGACGATGGAAAATATTTTTTCGCTTAATCATTTTAGGCTTAATTATTTGGGGTATTTTCAAATATTATAGTAATAAAGATGGGGATATTATCCATGAAGATAAGCATGTTGCTGTGGTAGATTTAGTTGGCGAAATAAGTGATGAGCAAAATACTTATGACAATGTAAAAGATAGTTTAAATGCAGCTTTAGAAGATAAAAATACTATTGCAGTTATTATAAGAGCTAATTCGCCTGGCGGATCTCCTGTATATTCAAGTATGCTCTATGATGAGATTATGCGCTTAAAAACTAAATATCCAAAAATTCCAATTGATGTAGTAGTGGAAGAAATGTGTGCATCAGGTTGCTACTGGATTGCATCAGCTGCAACTAAGATTTATGCTTCAGGTGGAAGTATAGTGGGTTCAATAGGGGTAATTTATCGTGGCTTTGGCTTAACTGGTTCTATGCAAAAATTAGGTGTGGATAGCCGTTTAGTGATTGCTGGTAAAAATAAAGCTATGGGGTATCCATTTATTCCAGAAAATGCTGAACAAACTCAAATGCAACAACAAATGTTAGATCAAATTCATCAAGATTTTATTCGTGCCGTTAAAAAAGGCCGCGGCAGTCACTTATTTACTGATGCGCCAGATCTATTTTCTGGAAGATATTGGATTGGAGATCAGGCAATCAATTTAGGTTTAATCGATGGGTTTGCAACTGTAGATTCATTAGCACGTGATCAATTTAAAACGGAAAATATTGTTGATTATACAACCGAAGATGATACTTTAGATAAAATTAGTAAGAAATTAGGGGTTGGCTTATCAGATTTTGCGCAAAAAGTATCTGGTATGAAATCATTAGGTAAATTTTATTAAAAAGAGTAGTTAAATTATGATGCAACCGCATCACCATATAATTACTGATACTATTTTAGTAGTATTTATTTTAACGTGGATTGTATATTCAATTGCGGTTGTGATTTATTTAAATTTCTTAACACGTAAATATCTAACCCCCATTGACCGAACACCAATTGTGAATGGTCGAGAACTTAAAGGATTTGTTGAGTTACAACAACAGTTTAGTCATCATGATTCTATTAATGTTTTAGTTTTAAGTGGTGGTGGAGTACGTGGATCAGTACCACTTCATGTCCTATCTTATCTGGAAGAAAAAACTGGCAAGAAAACTGGAGAATTGTTTCCATTTATAGCAGGAAGTTCAACTGGTGCTATCTCAGCAATTGGTTTATGTGTTCCCGATGAAAATGGTGGTTATAAATTTTCTGCAAAAGACATTTTAAAAGAATATGAAAAAAATTCAATTTTGATGTTTTCGTCACCTTGGTATCATCAGTTTCTCTCTTTCTTTGGTTTATTTGCCCCTAGATTTTTATCCGATAATAAGCTAAAGGTTCTTGAAGGTTATGTCAATGATATGCCAATTAGTGAATTAAATGGTGGGGTATTAATCCCAGTTTATAATGTGGATACAAATAATTTACAACTAGTCAAAAATTGGGGTGCTCCAGATGGTAGATTTTTAAATGCAAATTATTTAGCTAAAGATCTGGTGAATGGAGCAACTAGTCCTCCCATGTTATTTCCTGCAACAGCTTTTAAATTAAATGGTCAAGATCATTTATTTATTGATCCTGCAATATTGCTTAATAACCCAATATTGCATGTCTTTATTCACATGAATATTTTATTTCCAGATAAACATATTAATATGGTATTTATAGGAAATGGTGGTTTGGGAGAAGCACATTATGACTATCGTCATATGTTCTCGTTTGGTCTTTATGGAATTTACCAGTATCTATTTAGTGCTCCAGCTTTAAGTAGTAAACTATATATAGACTTAATAAAAGAACATATTTTAGATACTCAAGGAACTGATTCTAAAACTTCGTTTTTTTGGATTAATTCTTTGTATCCGTATGGAGAAATTAGCCCAACTGATACTTCAAAACGAAATTTTGCGAAAATTCGGAAATTTTCTAATCAGGTTCTTTCTGAAAATAAAGATGTTTTAGATAATTTAGCTTTAATTTTAACCAATCAAGAAAATACTGAGATTAAGGATAAGATAATTGTTTAAAATTAATCGCGCTAATAAGAAAAAAGTCCAATTTAATTGCTACTTTTTATTACTCTGCGTACTTGCTGGAATTGGTAGTGCATTATTTTCTGAAGCTACAGATAAAGCGTATGATTGGTGTATAGTAGTATTTAATCGAGTTAATTATGGAATGTTTTTATATATCCCATTAATTTTTACTTTTATTGTATTTATCTTTAAGAAGTATTTTCCTTATGCAGGTGGTAGTGGATTACCACAAGGATATGCTTTAGATGTTTTTGATAAAGATGTATTACACAATACTTATTCACTTAGAACAATGATTGGCAAAGTTGGTCTTACTTTTATGAGTATTCTAGGCGGAGCATCTCTTGGTCGAGAAGGACCTACTATTCAGATTTGTGCTTCAATTTTTGCATCAATTAAAAATATTTCAATAGATAAACGAAAGTTCCTCATTCGAATCGGATCAGGCGTTGGAGTTGCAACAGCTTTTAATGCGCCATTAGGTGGAATAATATTTGCAATTGAGGAATATATAAAACATAGTAGTGCGAAATTAAATGCTAAATTAATTTTTGGTATTGCAGTTGCAGGTTATGCGATGATTTTAGTTTCCAGTGATTATTCATATATGGGTTCACCCAACTCGGTTAATTTAATATTTAGTTCAAAGACAATGTTATTAGTTTTAATTTCAGGTGTGGTTTGTGGTTTATCTGGTGCTTTATTTACCTGGTTAATTGTAAAAGTATCGGTTCATCAAGGTTCAAAATTATGTAATTGGCGTAAACAACATTATTTAATAAATGCATTTATATGTGGTTTTGTAGTGGCTTTGATTTGTATCTTGAGTAAAGGTCTCTCATTAGGGAATGGAGCTATTACTACTAAGGGATTTTTAAATCAAGGAATGAGTATGCCTTGGTATTATGCTTTAGTTAAAGCTGGTGGAGCACTATTTTCCGTTGCTGCTGGAGTTCCTGGTGGGTATTTTTCTACAGCATTATCCATTGGGTCTGGAATGATGGGTATAATCTATCACATAATTCCCAATTTTTTACCTGTAGAGCAGTTCTACTTACTTGGTATGGTTGCATTTTTAGCGGCAATTACCAATGCTCCTATAACAGCAGTAGCTATGGTTTTAAGTATTGTAAATAATTCAGAGCATCTGGCATTACCACTTACTTTTGCCTCAATTTTGGGTTCCTATATTGCAAGCATTTTTGGTGATAGTGTATATCATCAACAGGTGTTAATTTATGTTGATAAGGACAAATATGCTTCAACTAAAGAATAAATCAGAGACGGAGAATAATTATAAAACTGTAGCTAAATTCTTTCACTGGAGCATGGCTTTATTGATTATAGTCAATTACATTCTAGGACTGACACTTGATTCGACAAGTTGGTATTTAGTGCATAAACAAATTGGGATTACCATTTTATTTTTATGTATTTTAAGAATTTGTTGGCGAATTTTTACGCCATATCCTCCTTTAGTAAAAGAATTATCTATATTAGAAAAGTTTGTAGCTAAGTGTGGGCATTTATTCTTATATTTATTACTAGTCATTATTCCATTATCTGGAATTTTAATGGTGCAACACCACGGATATTCCATATCATTTTGGGGCTTATTTAATCTTCCAGTAATTCATTTCAGATCGGTAATAATCATGGATAATATTGGCATATTACATTTATATTTAGCACATCTTATTATAATCATAGCAGCATTACATGCGTTATTTGCTTTAAAACATCATTTTGTGAATAAAGATCGAACTTTATTACGAATGTTATCTAAATAGGAATTAAATTGGAAGCGAAAAAGGTTAATTTATTACGGTCATTAGCTAGTGTTAGTGGTATGACATTAGCATCAAGAGTTTTAGGTTTTTTGCGTGATATGATAACTGCAAGAGCTTTTGGTGCTGGATTTGCTACAGATGCATTTTTTGTGGCATTTAAATTGCCTAACTTATTACGTAGAGTTTTTGCTGAAGGTGCATTTTCTCAGGCATTTGTTCCAGTTTTAGCTGAATATAAAACGCAAAAAACACACCTTGAAACAAAAGCTTTTGTAGCAAGTATTGCTGGGGTTTTAGCTTTTGTGTTGGCGATTATTGTTTTAATCGGAATAATTTTCTCAGGAGTAGTAATTACAATTACAGCTCCGGGATTTACCCATGATCCAGACAAAATAGCGCTAACGATAAAATTATTTAGAATTACACTCCCGTATATATTATTTATTTCATTAGCATCATTAGTAAGTGGAATATTAAATACCTGGAGGATTTTTGTAATTCCTGCATTTACACCAATTTTACTAAATTTAAGTTTTATTATCTTTACTGTCTTTTTACGTCAATATTTTCATGTGCAAATATTAGCTCTTGCGTGGGCTGTATTTGTTGGGGGTATTTTACAATTACTATTTCAATTGCCATATCTTAAAAAAATAGACATTGCTATTTTACCTAAGTTAGATTTCAAAAATCCAGCGGTATGGAGAGTTATTAAATTAATGGGTCCAGCAATTTTTGCAATGTCAATTTCACAAATTAGTTTGGTTATTAATACTATATTTGCCTCATTTTTAAAAAGTGGTAGTATCACTTGGATGTATTTTGCTGATCGATTAATGGAGTTTCCAACTGGTGTCTTAGGTGTTGCACTTGGAACTATACTATTACCAAGTCTCTCTAAGCATGCAAGTAATAAAGATACTGAATCATTTTCAAGAACTTTAGATTGGGGTGTAAGGCTTTGTTTGATTTTAGCTGTGCCTGCAACTGTTGGGCTTGCAATTACTGCACGACAATTAACAATTACTTTGTTAATGTATGGTAAATTTAGTATGTATGATGTAGTAATGACAGAAAAAGCTTTAATTGCCTATTCAATAGGTTTAATCGGTTTAATTCTAGTTAAGATTTTTGGGCCTGGGTTTTATGCAAATCAAGATATTAAAACCCCAGTTAAAATTGCAATTGCAGTACTAATTGCAACTCAACTTATGAATTTAATCTTTATTGGTCCATTTAAGCATGCTGGATTAGCTTTATCAATAGGTCTTGGAGCATGTCTTAATGCCGGAAATTTATGCTATTGGCTAATAAAAAAGAAAATTTATGTTCCTGAAAAAGGTTGGAGAATATTTTTAGCTAAATTAATGGTAGCAATTATTTGTATGACAATAGCATTAGAATTAAGTGTTCATTATTTACCACTTGATTTTATGGGTAGAGCCTATATACGTGGAATTTCAATGTTAATTCTGCTTTTTGTTGCGGTTTTATCATATTTTATAAGCTTATATTTGTTAGGTTTTAGATTAAAACAGTTTATATTAAAAGAAAGCCATTAATTAAGTTTAGCGCAAAATAAAATATGGCTATACTTTAAGCCAATCACTTGCAACTTGATAAAAAAAGATGCCGATTAACATTATTATCATAAAATTGTGTATGCGGATCAATAATTGGAAATGTTTTATAAACGAAAATCTACTACATAAAATGTTAATTAGTATAGGTTATTGTTATAGTTAAACTTAAATAATCTTACCTAATTTACTTTTATTTTAATAAGTCAGTATTTTTGATAATTAAAATATGTGGTTTATCATTGTAATTAAGCCATTTTAATAGTGTATATAAATTGTTTTTGCTCATTGCAACACAGCCAACTGTGGGGTAAGTTGGATTTTTCCAAATGTGTAAAAAGATTGCACTACCTTTATATGGGATAGTTGGTGCCATATTGTAATTGATTACAGCACCTAATTCATAGGTGTTGTTTCTAAGAAGCATATCTTCATAAGTCTCAGCATCAGTATCGCCACTTACCCACGAATTATATTCGCGACTATTTGGATCATCAATAAATTTATCATTATTAGTAATTAATCGGTACTTCATATTCGTTTTAAAATGGTGGTAACCAAAGAGATCGCCAATTGGATAAAATCCTGCAGGAGTTTTTAAATCACCTTCATATTTTTTACCAATTTTTGCTAATCCATTTTTACCAATTAATGCATTAAATTCAACATTTTCAGTATTGTCCCATTTTTGATTTACTTTTTGACAAGGGTAAACTTTGGCTTTACTCCCTGATATGTAGGTTACAACTATAATTTGCTTTATCGAATCATCAATTGGTTTATTAATGGTTTTTAAGTTAAGAAATTTACAAGCATTCAGGTTACCATCTTGGACTGATTGTGCATAAGTTAA
The DNA here is from genome assembly GCA_937952895.1 of uncultured Neisseriaceae bacterium. Taxonomy (GTDB): domain Bacteria; phylum Pseudomonadota; class Gammaproteobacteria; order Burkholderiales; family UBA11063; genus Aquella. The sequence goes on along the minus strand of CALFYC010000203.1, from coordinate 2,217 downwards.
ATGGATACTTATTAGTGTGCATATTAAAACAAACTTAATTAAATAGGATATTTGCTGCATAAAATGAATCTTAAATATTAAATTACAACCAGTGAGTTAAAAAAAGAGCATTTCAATAAAATTAGGAACGTCGAATATATAAAATGCTTAAGCATAATTGTATCGCATAACTTATATATTTAGAATTTTAATTAAGAAATAGGTTATTAATTAGACTACATCTGTAGATAGTTAAAGAAAATTATAAAAAACAAGGTAAGAATTTCTTACCTTGTTTTTAAAGAGGTTAATTTTATTTTGAAGATGGTGTTACTAAAACTGGACTTGATTCATTAAATCGTGAATTAATACCAAGTTGCCCACGTGAGCCTCGACCAAAACAATATGTTCCATTATCAAGTTGAGAAATTCCGCATGTATGCCAATCTCCTGCACTAATACTATTCCATACAATATCATATGTATGTTTATCTTGGGTTGTTGAAACTGGTGCTATAGGCAATGTTTGAATCTCACCAAAATTGCTATTTCCCAGTTGTCCATATGTATTATCACCCCAACAGTATGCATAACCTTTTAAATCAATTCCACATGTATGCTCTGCCCCCATTGTAATATAGGAAAACCGTAAATCTCTATTTTGTGCAGAATAAGTAGCCACTTTTGTTGGAGCAGCTTGATTAGTTTCACTCGTCCCAATTCCTACTTGTCCTTTATCATTAGATCCCCAACAATATGCTTGTTTAGATTCATCTATCCCACAAATATGATTGCCCATGCTAGACCCCAGAGATATTAATTTTTTAGTAGATATAAGTTGAGGGGCTATATAATTTCCGCCAATTGAACCAATTCCAATTTGTCCGTTAATATTATCTCCCCAACAATAAACTTGTTGGCTTTCAGTTACACCACAAGTGCTATTTTTAGTGGCTCCGATGCTAAGAAAGCGAATTGGGGTAGGAAATTTTGATGCAAATTGAATTAATTTAGGAACTGTTGAGTAAGGTAATGATTCTTTACTCAGATTTACCCCAAGTTGTCCAAATTCATTATCTCCCCAGCAATAGATTTGCTTAGTATCTGTAAGTCCGCAAGTATGGTTTTCACCAAGGGCTAGGGACTGAAAATTGTAACTACCTTGAACTTGGGTCTGTGGGTAGTTTAATTGAAGTGTAGATGAGCCTACACCAATACCTAATTGACCAAATAAATTAGAACCCCAGCAATAGGTTTTTTTATCTGAAGTTAATGCACAAATATGTGTTCCAGAACTTAGCCATATAGAGTTAAATTTTAAATTATACATATGTACAAATCCTAGAAAAATTAAAGGCAGAATATTTAAGTAACATGTATGGTATGTTTGATTAATAATTAATGAAAATATATAAGGACCTATTAATCTGCCTATTAAATATTGATGTAAATGATAAATCTTATTCTTAATTATGCAAAGACTTATTTTTACTAATTCTTGCATTAAATCAATCTTAGATGTTGTTAAATGATATGTTAATAATCAAAATTATTACCTTATTAGTATATATTATAACAAATAATTAATCTACTAATCTCTCTAATTATGAATAATAATTTAGACTTATTGTTTAACCTTAATTTATTGATTTAAATCTGTGGCGCAGTGCACCTTGATTAATTCAATTATCATTAGTTATAATCTCCCTTTAATTAAAAAATCAGTCTTGTTAAAAGGTTAAGTTAATGTTTAGAAAATTAGTTATAGCTGTACCTGGATTACTTTTAGGTTCAGTATATGCACAGGACAATAGCTCATTTCAGCAATTTGATAATCAATATAGTGTTGGTTTGATTATGAGTCAAACTGAGTTTTCTAATGGTGCTCAACAAAATACTTTAGAACAAGATCAATATTTAAAAATGGATTTAGAGAGGTTATTTGATTTAGGTATCTGGATTGACGGAAGTGCATATACAAATATTTCCACAAATAGTTTAGGTAATGAAGCAAATGGTTCTGGTCAAGGTAATGCTATGACTTCACAAGCATTTAATCAGGCTGGTTTTAATTTTAAAACTGGTTATGCTTTTACCTTAGCTAACCAACATTTACAATTAATTCCTTATGCAGCAATTGGTTTAAATGCAAATTTAGCCCAATCAGTTTTCCAGTCGAATAATTATGCAAATTCAACAAATGATTGGTTCTATACTGGTGGTATAGGTGGTAGAATT
>CALFYC010000202.1 GCA_937952895.1 uncultured Neisseriaceae bacterium | reverse complement strand
CTGAACATGGCGTTAGTAATTATATCAAACTAAAAAAGAATGATGGCGGCACCGCATGGTTATTTAGCGATTTAATCCATTTAACAATGGTTAATTCTGCGTTAAATGATTCAGAACTTGATGATTCAGATATTTTGTTTAAAGGATTCAATCGAAGTATATTTGATATTACAAATCATTGCGCTAAAGATAAAGACATTTTTTTAGAATGGGTAGCATTTATTTATTGCCATAATAAAATAGCACAATTGAAAATTACTGAAAAAGATTTTACCTCAGACTATCCAGAAACTTCAGTATTCGATATTATTCCTGATGACTATACCGAATTATTAAGACAAATATTAAGCAATAATCCAATAGAAATTCAAAAGTCTGATGCTTATACATTTCAATTTACTAGAGCTATTGATGATCATGATTTTTGGAAAAATACAAAAATTTCAGAAACTGATACATCAAATACATATGATGTGAAAAAACTTACTTTGTTTCCATAAGTAAAATCATATACTGAATTTAAAGACAAGAGCAGATTTATAACACTATTATGTTCAATCATGACACCTTTGGGTTTACCTGTTGTTCCACTAGTATAAATTACATAGGCTAAATTATTACTTTTTATTATTGATTTTGGGTTTGTTTTTTTATGCTTTGATAATTCTAAAAGAAACTCATTACCATCTAATAATTCCATTCTAGTTGTACATTTACCATCTTTAATAATACCATCTATTCTAGATGTATAGATTTGATTTGTTAGTAGTACTTTGGCTCTTGTATCATTTAATATATAACTTATTCTATCATCTGGATAACTTGGATCCATCGGAACATATGCTCCACCTGATTTTAATACTCCCAAAATTCCTATTAACATCTGTTCACTTCGATCTAAACATAAAGCTATTAGATCATCACCGCTTATATCATAAGCTTTCATTAAGTAATGAGCTAATTGGTTTGATCTTTCATTCAATTCTTTATAAGTAACTTTTGTATCTTCATATACCAGAGCTATATTATCTGGAGTTCTTTTAACTTGCTCTTCAAATAAGTCCTGAACTAATTTGCTAGTTGGATAAGCCTTATCTGTATTATTCCATTCTTTTATAATCTTATTATAATGAATTTTATTAAGGACAGAATATTTAGATAAATCAAAATCTGTAGAATTATTATCGGTAATGATTAAATTATTTACTAAATTCTTAAATGAGTTTATAAAATCATGGATCAAAGATTCATCAAATAAAGATTTTTGGTAAGAAAATCTAAATTTAATTTGTTCTGGACCCATCTCTTCATAAAGTAACTCTAACTCATAAATAGCATTTTGACTCCACTGCAGCATTTTAGATTCTGAAACTACCCCATTCAAATTTAATGGCATTCCCCCTAATACAGTTTGACCAAACCCTACATTAAAATATTTATCTAAATTTTGGTTTTGTATATTTCTTTGATCATTTATGATATTTGTAAGTAAATACCATTGGTGATCTCTTACATTTTTCCTCATATTAGAAATATCATTAAGTAATGATTTTAGTGTGTTGTGACAATCTAACTCTAATTTCATTAATGTATTATTTACAAAACATCCCCCAACCATCCCATAATCTTTAGGTCTCATGTTTAGTGGATAACTAATAATCAATTTCTTCTGATTACTGTATTTGGAAATTATTACTCCATAAATTGTTGCTAGTAATAAGAATAAAGTGGTATTGTTTTTTCTTGCATAACTGTTTAATAATGAACTTTGTTTTTTATCTAATTCAAAATAAATACAACCACTTTCCTTATTATTATCCAACTTCATTATATTGTTTATCTTGTAGGGCAATTGAACATTTAGCGGAATATCTGCGATAAATTTTAACCAAAAATCTCTGGCGTTTTGTAGGGACTCTTTAGTGAAAAAAGCTTGTTCAAAATTTATAATTTTATTAAATTTATCTAGCTCAGATTTTGCTAAATCATTAAAATCAAATTCAGACAACTTATTTTCCACAGCTAAATTATAAAAATTAGCAATTTCTATAGTATAAAGTTTGCCCATTGTTCCATCTGCAACTATGTGATGAGCCGATAAGATAAAATAATAATCATTTGAATAATTAAGATCTTTAAATAAATAAAATTTCCATAAATTACCTTTTACCAAGTTAAAAGGTTTACCAATAAAGTATCTAATTTGTTTTTCTATATCAATTAATGGGTCTAATATAACTTCAGCATAAATATCATCAATACTATAATTACCATCATAACATATATCCCCATTTTCTGAGTAACAAGAATGGATAACTCTGTATTTTTTTATAAACGCTTCACACGCACATTTTAGCGACTCTCTATCTAAATTTGAACTTAATTTATAAACTAATGACACATTATATGTATTTTCTTCAGGAGCTAAAACCCACTCTAAAAAAAAGCGTTTTTGATATTCTGATATTGGTAGTCTAATATTTACAAGTGACATAATAATTCCTTTAAAAAAGAATTTTTAGTTAATTTACTTAACAATTTACTACTAATATTTTACCATAATACGATGATGTAAAAAAATATTAATTCGCCCATTTTCCTCTGAAGTGCGACAGCCTAGTGCCTATTCGCCTCTATTCGATGTAAATATTTGTTCATAACCTCATTAGGGTTTAAATAACCAAGAGATTTTCTTGACCTATTATTCAATAAATCCTGAATATTAGTGATTTTATCATCACTAATATGAGCAAAATCAGTTTTTTGGGGTAAAAAGCGTCGAATCAATCCATTATTATATTCACTTAAACCTCTATCACAAGATTTATATGCTCCATTATCTGGATTTTTATTTCGATTTAGTTCTCAATATATAGTAGATTTGTGAAATCCAAATGATATAGCAATATCAGCTATTGATACTCCTTCAAATAATAATTCATAAATTTTAATTCTGTCTCTAGAATGTAAGTGTTTATAGCATTTAACCATTTATTAATTCCTTTTGCTATTAAATAAATAGTAGGAATTTTATAGGAATTTGCATTTCAAGTTTGAATTCGCCTTAAGCAATTTTGCATTTCGCACTTGAACTCAGATAAACATAGGCAAGAAATTATAAATTTGTTTGCTTAAACTAGTTGCTTTATGGTAAAATTCTAACTTAAAATCGAGGTTTTGTGCGCAATACATTTTAATCCATTGTGACAACAGGCTTTCTAATAACTTTTTAAGTTAGTAGAATATTGTTTCACACTACTTCGGAACTGGTCTAGAATCGAAAATATGATTTTAGGAATAAATAAAGGCTTTTATTATTAAAGAAGGAATGAAATGCCTACAATTAATCAACTAGTAAGAAAACCTCGTGTGAGCGTTAGATACAAGAGTAAATCTCCTGCGCTAGCTAATTGCCCACAACGTAGAGGTGTATGTACCCGTGTTTATACAACAACACCTAAAAAACCAAACTCTGCATTACGTAAAGTATGTCGTGTTCGCCTAACTAATGGCTTTGAAGTAACAAGCTATATTGGTGGTGAAGGTCATAATCTTCAGGAACACTCGGTAGTATTAATCCGTGGTGGTCGTGTTAAAGATTTACCTGGTGTACGTTATCACTGTGTACGTGGTTCATTAGACTTAGCTGGAGTTAAAGATCGTAAACAATCACGCTCCAAATATGGTGCAAAACGCCCTAAATAATATAAATAAACATATTATAAAACTTAAAACTTAATAGAATATAACTTAAAGGATAGTATTATGCCTAGACGTAGAGAAGTTGAGAAGAGAGAGATTCTTCCAGATCCGAAATTTAACAGTACTGCATTGTCAAAATTTATTAATGTAATTATGGAATGTGGAAAAAAAGCCGTTGCAGAAAAAATTGTATACAACGCTTTAGATATCGTAAAAAACAAAACCAAAAAAGAAGGTCTTGAAACATTCAACCTTGCCCTTGACGCAGTTAAACCTGTAGTTGAATTAAAGTCACGCCGTGTAGGTGGAGCTAACTACCAAATTCCAGTTGAAGTTGCTCCAAATCGTCAAGTAGCCTTAGCCATGCGCTGGCTTCGTGATGCAGCTAGAAAACGTGGAGAAAAATCCATGGATATAAGACTTGCTAATGAAATGATGGAAGCAATCGAAGGACGTGGCGCTGCGATGAAACGTCGTGATGAAACACACAAAATGGCAGAAGCAAATAAAGCATTTGCTCATTTCCGTTATTAATTTAAGGAATAATTTAAAATGGCAAGAAAAACCCCCATTGACAAATATCGTAATATAGGTATTTCTGCACATATTGATGCAGGAAAAACCACAACAACTGAACGTATTTTATTTTATACTGGTATTAACCATAAAATTGGTGAAGTTCATGATGGTGCAGCTACCATGGATTGGATGGAGCAAGAGCAAGAGCGTGGCATTACAATCACCTCAGCTGCAACAACAACATTCTGGAAAGGTATGGATCAACAATTTCCAGCACATAGAATTAATATCATTGATACTCCAGGTCACGTAGACTTCACTATTGAAGTTGAACGCTCTATGCGTGTTCTTGATGGTGCTTGCATGGTATATTGTGCTGTTGGAGGAGTTCAACCACAATCTGAAACAGTTTGGCGCCAAGCAAACAAATACAAAGTTCCAAGAATTGCTTTTGTTAATAAGATGGACCGCCAAGGAGCCAACTTTTTCAAAGTAGTTGATCAAATTAAAGCTCGCTTAAAAGGCAATCCAGTTCCTATGCAAGTTCCTATTGGTGCTGAAGAAAATTTTCAAGGTGTAATTGATTTAGTAAAAATGAAAGCAATTGCATGGGATGATGCATCTCAAGGTATGAAGTTCCAATATGTTGATATTCCTGCTGATTTAGTAGAAGTATGTGAAAAATGGCGCAGCAACTTAGTTGAAGCTGCTGCTGAAGCTTCAGAAGAACTGATGGATAAATATTTAAATGGTAATGAATTAACCGAAGAAGAAATTAAAGCAGCAATTCGTCAAAGAACAATTGCATGCGAAATTATTCCAATGTTCTGTGGTTCTGCATTTAAAAATAAAGGTGTTCAGGCAATGCTTGATGCTGTTGTAGAATATTTACCTTCTCCAGTTGATATTGATGCGGTAAAGGGTGAACTTGAAGATGGTTCAACAGGTGAACGTAAAGCTGATGATAAAGAAGCCTTCTCAGGTTTAGCATTTAAATTAATGAATGACCCGTATGTTGGCCAATTAACTTTCTTTAGAGTTTATTCTGGAGTTGTTAAATCTGGTGATACGGTATATAATCCAATTAAAGGCAAGAAAGAGCGTATTGGTCGTTTAGTACAAATGCATGCTAACCAACGTGAAGAAATTGAAGAAGTTTGCGCTGGAGATATTGCAGCTGCAGTTGGTTTAAAAGAAGTTACCACTGGTGATACATTGTGCGAAATTGGTAAAGAAATCACTTTAGAACGTATGATATTTCCAGAACCGGTAATTCACATTGCAATTGAACCAAAAACTAAAGCTGACCAGGAAAAAATGGGTATGGCATTAAATCGTTTAGCTAAAGAAGATCCTTCATTTAGAGTTAAAACAGACGAAGAAACGGGCCAAACAATTATTTCTGGAATGGGTGAATTGCATCTAGAAATTATTGTTGATCGTATGAAGCGTGAATTTAGCGTAGAAGCAAACGTTGGAGCACCTCAAGTTGCATACCGTGAAACAATCCGTAATACAGTTGAAGTAGAAAATAAATATGTAAAACAATCAGGTGGTAAAGGTCAATACGCCCATGTTTGGTTAAGAATTGAGCCTCAAGGCGAAGGTGGTGGATATGCCTTTGCTGATGCAATTAAAGGTGGCGCAGTTCCACGCGAATTTATTCCATCAGTTGATTATGGTATTCAAGGTGCTATGAAATCTGGTGTAATTGCTGGATATCCTGTAGTTGATGTAAAAGTTACTTTATTTGATGGCTCATATCATGATGTTGACTCATCACAATTAGCATTCGAGTTAGCTGGTTCAATGGGCTTTAAAGATGGAATGCGTAAAGCAAATCCAGTTCTCTTAGAACCTATGATGTCAGTTGAAGTTGAAACA
>CALFYC010000201.1 GCA_937952895.1 uncultured Neisseriaceae bacterium | reverse complement strand
AAAGAGCAGATTGGGCCATTAATGGCCTGTGTGCTAGTTGTGGCAATATTATTGAGCGTCAAGACATTACTAAATGTAATAAATGTCATGAGCAATCATTAAAAAATTCTATTACTTATTATCGCAGATTAGGTATGCTTCCAGCAGGCCAATCTCGACCAGAGGTGTTCGTTTTTAATATTTTGCAAACTATGACTGACCATAAAATAGTTAGAAATAGTAGACGCTATATTAAAAGTACTATTACTGGTGCTGCTTTAGAACTTGATATTTTTATACCAGATTTAAAATTAGCTATTGAAATTGATGGCCCAATGCACAGAGTGCCTTGTTACGGCCAGCAAAGATTAGACGCTCAAATTATTAATGATAGAACTAAAAATGAACAATGTTCATTATTAGGCATTTATTTACTAAGAATCAATACAGACCATATTACAAGTGAAGATTTTATCAGGACAACCCTGAGCCAAGCTATTGGAATAGTAACTGCAAATAGCAGTAGTACAATAGAAGGTGCAACGCATAGTAGTTGAGAAACTAAATCAATAAAACTACCACGAGCGCCCAACATCCTAATCTTTTAGATGGATGATGATATATGCTGGACTGCATAGTAATATGCAGATGCTAAGGATAAAAAGCCATAGCGATAACAAAACGACGATGGTGCTCAGCATGCTAAGTTTAACGAGTTCTTTCATAAGGACGAAGCTGGATATGTTTTTTCTGCGAAAAGGGATTTGAAGAAAGAACAATGGATTGCGGAACATGGGATTAAGTTGATTAGACTTGATGGAGATTGTATGAGCATGGATAGTGCCGCATTGAAAAATAAGATAGACAGTATTGACTATCCAGCTGCTCCGTATGAAGGTATTGAGCAACGTAAAAATAACAAAGAAATATTGGATACTGCACGTCGATATCGTAGTGAACAGTATCAAAAAATGAAAAGAGGTGTTAGATGACTGTTAAAGTTTGGCCAACGTTATTTGGTTTATCCTCTACTGGTAAAATGAAACAATGGACTATATCCGTTGATATTACTGTAGAAGGCGCTGGTGTTATTACTACTGCTCATGGTTATGTAGAACAAACCATTACTGTTAATCACAAGCATATTAATAAGGGTAAAAATATTGGTAAAGCCAATGAGACTACTCCTTATGAGCAAGCTATTTCTGAAGCTCAATCAACTTATAACAAGAAGATTGATGAGCAGTATGTTGAAGACCCTGCTCTTTTAACACAGCAAGTTGAAATTGAATTGCCAATGTTAGCGCATGAGTTTACTAAGCGTGGACATAATGTTGTTTATCCTTGCTATGTGCAACCTAAATTAAATGGTGCTAGATGTTTGATTAAGAAATTGAATCATGCTATGCGCGCAACAAGTAGAGGTGGAAAAGAGTACAGGGCTATTGAGACCATTAAAAATGACTTAATGGATGCAATGGACACATTTGATATTTTGGACGGTGAACTGTATAATCATGAACTCTCTTTTCAAGAGATCATGACTGCAATCAAAAATGAAACCGACTTAGACATTAATTTGTCTAGAATCCAATATTGGGTTTATGACCTAGCAATGGAAGGATTATTCTTTGACGAACGTTATAAAATTATTTCCCAAATGGTGGCTTATGCTGATTCTGATTCTATTGTTCTTGTACCTACTTACTTAGTGCACAATGAGCAAGAACTTGCCGAAAGACATGCTGAGTTTACTGCTCAAGGTTTTGAAGGCACGATGATTCGCAATACTGATGGTGTCTATAAGTTTAAACATCGTAGTGTTGATTTACAAAAATATAAAGATTTCCAAGATGCTGAATTCGAGATTGTCGATGGTGCGGAAGGCGTAGGCCTATCTGCAGGGCAATGTGTTTTTGTTTGTAAGACTCATGATGGCAAACTGTTTAGTGTTAGATGTATTGGACCAAATTCTGTTCGTGAAGAACAATGGATTAATCTCCAAAGTTATAAAAGAAAACATTTGAAAGTTAAATTTCAAAATTATTCTGATGATGGAATTCCAATCTTTCCAGTTGGCATTGAAGTCCGCGAAGGGATGGTTGTCAATGGCGTGTTTGAGCCTTTAATCTGATGCGTGTATTAGTAGCTTGTGAATATAGTGGTACTGTTAGAGATGCATTCCTTGCAAGAGGTCATGATGCTATTAGTTGTGATTTTTTACCAACTGATAAGCCAGGGCCTCATTATCAAGGCGATGTATTAAACATATTGAATGACGGGTGGGATTTAATGATTGCACATCCAAGTTGTACTTATCTTGCTAATAGTGGTGTGTGTCATTTGCATACAGACCCAGCAAGATGGCAACTACTTGATGAAGGTGCTGCATTCTTTAAAACCTTATTAGATGCTCCTATACCAAAGATATGTGTTGAAAATCCAATTATGCATAAGTATGCAAAAGAAAGAATTGATGGAGTTAAACAAACTCAAATTATTCAACCTTGGATGTTTGGTCATACGGAGCAAAAAGCTACATGTTTGTGGCTTAAAAATTTACCACCTTTAGTTCCTACTGACAATGTTAAAGACGCTATGATGTTATTGCCTATCAAAGAAAGACAAAGACTTCATTACCTGCCTCCTTCTGAGGACAGATGGAAGATTAGGTCTAAGACATATGATGGTATTCGGTTTAGCAATGGCTGCTCAATGGGGATAAAATTAAACATAAAATGGCTTTTGTCATTTAATAATTTAAATATTGAGTATTTACTTTAGTGCTTGTTCAAAAATTTAATGGCTCTCTTCAAGAGCTTGATGTAAATAAAATAAATAAGTGGGTTTCTTATTCAACAAGAAATGCTACTCGTATCGAATGGTCTGCCATTGTTGGTCAAGCCCATCTTAAACTTTACGACGGTATGCCCACTTCTCAGATTACTTTGGCACTTTGCGACGCTTGTGAAGTTTTAGCTAATACTGCTGCAAACGAAGATAAAAATTATATTGCTGCTAAAGAGTATCTTGATGCTGGTCAGGAATTATATATTCCTTATATGCTAAAAGTTGCTTTTAACACCAAGAAGTCTTTGTTTAAAGATGTTGAACCATTAGGCAAAGTTTTAAAGCTTAGTGATGAAACTACTTTGGAGTATCGTAACTATAGTCTTTATCAAACTATTCAGCTTGGTATTAGTCTTGGCAAATATGACAAAGACTTTGCGTTATTGTCTGAATCTTTAATTAATAAGTGTGAAGACCTTATTGATTATTCTAGGATGTACAATCATCCTTTGTGTGGATTAAAACAGCTTGCTTCTAAGTATGTTATTAAGCACAAGAAAACTCCATTTGAAAATCCACAAGAAGCATTTATGCTTATTTCTATTGCATTGGCTTTTTCTGATGCATCGAATGGTGGAAATACAATTGAAGGTATTCCATATAGTACAAAATGGTTTGTTGATACAGTTCAGTATTATTATCATTATGTTTCTAATGGCTTAACCAATTTACCAACGCCGTCAATGGCTGGTATTCGTAGTCCTCTTAAACAGTTTGCTTCTTGTACTTTATTTCCTGTTGGAGATAATTTAACTAGCATATCTCAGGCTTATGATATTGCTTCTAAGGCTACGGCTGCTAGAGCTGGATTGGGTATGGGTCTTGGAGCTATTAGAGCTTTAGGTTCTATGATTCGTGGTGGAGAAGTTACTCACACTGGTTTAATTCCGTTCTTAAAAGTTCTATCTGGTATATCTAAATCTTGCACACAAAATGGTGTTCGAGGTGGTGGAGGTACAGTTAATCTTCCTATATGGCATAGAGACTTCTTTGACTTAGTAATGTTAAAAGACATTTCTGGTATTGAAGGTGAGAACAGATTAAGACAACTTGATTATGCTTTCCATTACAATATTGATCAATTAATTCAATTAATGGAAGATGGCAACTTATTGTTGATGTCCCCACACACTAAGTTTAAAGAGAAAACCATTTATGATTGGTTCTATAATGTCGATGAAAATGGCATGTATGACCCAAGCACATTTAACGAATACTGCAAACTTAGATTGGCTGACCCAACTTTAAAACATTACAAAGATCCTTCTCTTGCTAATGGCGATGAGTGTTATGTTTCTGCTTATGATGTATTTGATACTTTAGCTACACAAATGATTCAAACAAGTCGTATGTATACTTTCATTGTTGATAATGTCAACAATCATAGTGCATTCCTTGAACGTGTC
>CALFYC010000200.1 GCA_937952895.1 uncultured Neisseriaceae bacterium | reverse complement strand
TCGTGACTGGAGTTCAGACGTGTGCTCTTCCGATCTATGCAAGCTGTTTCCAGCGGAGGTACGACAACTTTAAGTAGGGAAGATAATGGAGTTGCAGTACTATCCAGCAACACAACTCCTTATTTGTTCATTAATAATAGCACATCCAGCTCAACTTCTGTTTGCCCCGCATATGTAACTCCATTTGCATGCACTACGATTAACAATTTAGGCCTGACTCCTACCTCTCCTTTCGGTATTGCAGTTGATCCACCTTCGAAAAATGTTTATGTGATATCCCGCGGTAACACTAGTAATTCATTATCTTGTAGTATAAATTCAACGAATGGCGGACTTAATTGTTCAACTCTTTCTTTTGCCGCAGATTTGGAATCAAAAGGTTGTACAGCGGCACAAGGAATTGCGATTGATCCTCCAGGACAAAATGCTTATATTACATGCGGTAATAGTAAGGTTTATAAATGTGCATTGAGCGGTAGCACTTGTAATCAATTGACTTTGTCGGGAACACCTACGCCCCTAAATAACCCCATGGGAATTGTGATTGATCCAATGAATACTTATATGGCTATTGCAAACAATGTTGTTACCGGTTTTGTGACCACTTGCAAAATCGATGGAACAGGCTGTGTTACTGGAAACAGCGGAAATAGTGTTGCTTATATGACCGTTAATAATAAAGGCAACTATCTTTATACCGGGAAATCAAATGGCTCATCTGTGTATTCTTGCCCGGTAACGCTAGTTGCTGAAAGTATTTCTATTGGTAGTTGTTCTATTAAAAGTAGTTCCGCAGCAAATGTCAAAGGCATTGCAGTGAATCCTAGCGGAGCTAACGTCTATATTGCTGTTCAGAATAGTGGAGGATTGATTAGTTCCTGTCCCGCAAACCCAGGATCTGAAATTAGTGCTAATTGCAGTAATACTTCTAGCACTGGTCTTTCTTCTAGTATGCAGGGTGCTACCTGGGGTAATGTGGTTGAATCACCCTAAAGGATAAGCTTATATGTGCCAATCACATCCCTTGGAATAGAAATGTTTTAGCCAGCTATCCAGTGCATTAACTGTGTAAATGTTATATCTAGCTTGATGAAATAATGTGGTTTCTAACTCTATTGCGCTTGTGCTTTTCAGATGCTGACTTTGCTGCCACAACTTTTCTTTTTGAAGTATATTTAATAGTGCCGGATGTAAATCATCATTCAAGATAAATGACTTAGGTTTATATGGGGTTGTGCGCTCGCCCATGTTTTTGGAGTTGCGAGAAGTAATTTCGCGTGGCAAATGTTTTGAAACCGCACGCCGATGTAAATAACGTTTTTGTCCGCGGTAATATTTTTCATCCGAGGGTATGGATAAATAACATTGAATGAGTTCAACATCTAATAAAGGAAATGCATATTCAACCCCATAGCGACTAGCCATCAATGTACATTCTTCTGCGCGTGCACTAATGCTACAAGGTGACAAAGTATAATCCAAAATAAAAGCGTTCAAATTATTATAGCCTTGGCTAAATTGACTGAGTTGATCATAGGTTTCTTTTATTTGATAGTGTTGTGTTAATGAGGGCTCAACGATTGAAGCTACATGCCACCTGGCTTGTAAATTTTGTCGAATAAGATTGTCTGATACACAAGAATTTCCACGATTGATATAAAGAAAGCGTATCGCTCGAAGGGTCCTTGTCAATAAATTGCCAGGCATAGCTTGGAGCAAACGTCGATATTGTTGATTCGAGAGCAATTCGTAGTAATAGAGTTGGAGATTGCCTGCAGTAACGCACTCGTCCCCGCCAAATCCGGATAATAACGTTCGTACTCCTAATTTTTGGGCGTATTTATAAAAAATTTCGCACTGTATGGCAGCATCATGATGTGCTGGGGCTCCAAATACTTCGCATGCGCGGTTAGGAGATTCAAGGTGCCATAGGGGATCGCAACAGACATATGCAGAAGATAATCCATGTTGTTGATTGATACTGAAAATTGCTTCGGGATCTTTGGCATATAACGCAAAGGAAAATGTGTGGAAATTCTTGCTTCCCTGGGCAAAGTGTTGTAATGCATACGAAGTAATGCTTGTAGAATCAAGGCCGCCACTTTGCTCTGCACCTAATGGATGTGCGACGTTAGCACGGCGCTTAACTGCTCTATCTAAATGTGCTTCATAATAATCAATGTATTCATTAGAAGAATTTAAGCATATTTTTTCGTTATGAAAATTAAAATAGCGTATTTTTTCAAACCTATGAGGTGTCATTTTAAAATAATGCGCGGGTAAACAACGATAAATTTGATGGTAAACAGTCTCTTCAAAAGAGGTTCCCTGAATACAGTGGCTAAGTTTTTTACATACCCATTCCAAGCGTGGAGATGGTGTTCCAAGCAAATGAAAAAAGCGTAAAGAAGTTGAAAAAGCTAATCCCAGAGGATGTTGGTAGTAATATAATGGCTTGATTCCCATAGGATCACGTGCACAAAACAAACTTTGAGTGTTTATGTCATAGATCGCAAAACTGAAGTCTCCCAATAAAGATTTTACACAGTCTTCTTTTAGCTTAAAGTAAAGGTGCAAAATTAATTCTGCTGGGGTAATGCCAAGGTTTAATTGATGCTTTAGAATTAATTCATTCATATTATCAAGGCGCGTCCAAGCCATAATAATAGCATGATGTGGATGGTAAGCTTCCGTAAAAGAAACGGAGGAAAATTCGGTTTCTTGTGCTACCCAGATATTTAAGCAACGCTTTGTAACTATACGGTGGTGTTCGGGATCAAATACAAGTTGATGCGCTTTCGAAGAAAGGTGATGACATATGTCCTCTGAAGGGCGTTCTTTAAAAATAATTCCATGAAACATAGTTTCTCCAACATATTATGATTTTTTATGGCTACTGTTGGTATTTTTTTTAAAATCTTTTGATTTCATCAATGTAGGCCACCCTTCTGTGGATAATTGTAACCCTTATCTTAAGCCATTTAAATAGACACGCTCATGCACCTATTCTTATTGATATTCAAAAACTATTGTAGCTATTGAATAATAGTTGAGTGATAACAGACCAAATTATAATACATTTCAATATATTTAAATGTATTATAGATACCTTCGCGGGATCGATTTATTAAATTACAATCGCTGATGGATTCTGAAATTTAAGTATTAATTATAAACAATAAAAGCTTCCATAAATTATCAAAAATCAAAGTTAGTTGAAAGAGTCGAATCTAAGTTGCTTTATTGCTAGCTTACTCATCCGATTTTGAAAGTGTAAAAATAAGTTCTGATGGACAATTACTGTGATTGGGTATGAAGAAAGTTTGCCATCGGCCATCAAGATTAATAATTTAGGAAACACTTATATGGTAAATCGGGAGTAACCATGTCTCTAAAATTAAACTAAATCGAGAATAAGCTATAATAGCAGCAGTTAAAATTTCTAGAGCGATGACAATTGATTCACAAAGTTTTAGTTCATATTACAAATTTAAATGACAATAATGTAACTAAAATAACAACTAAATCGTTTAAAAATAATTTATAAATTTTTGGGATTAAACTATTTTGTTACGTAGTCTAAGCACCAAAATAGATTATTGACAAAATATTTTTGTTTAATATATTAAAACCCAATATGTTGTGCTATAATTTCGCATTACATACTATATATAGTGTTTTAGAAGTAAAATGATACTTAATTTATTCAAGAAAAAGCCTGGTAATTTACAAGATAAGCATGATTCAGAAAAAGTTTCTCAGCTAGATGTAATTCAATCAGAAATAAGTAAGACAGCAGATTTAACAGAAGAGAAGCAACCAACATCCAGTAAACCTTCATGGGCTATTCGCCTAAAATCAGGTTTAGCTAAAACTAGAAATAGTTTTGGTAAAAAGGTCTTGGGGGTTTTTGGTGGTGGTGTTATTGATGAAAATCTGTATGAAGAGTTGGAAACTATCTTACTATCATCAGATGTAGGAATTGCGGCTACTAATTATTTATTAGAAAAGGTACAAAATAAAGTAACTATTCGTGGTCTTAAAGATAGTATTGAATTAAAAAGTGCTTTATGTGAATCATTAGAAGAACTATTATTACCTATTGATAAGCCATTACAAATTACTGGAAATAAACCATTTGTAATTATGTTAGTTGGTGTAAATGGTGCTGGTAAAACCACTTCAATTGGGAAATTGGCTAAATTTTTTCAAGATCAGGGTAAAAGTGTAATGTTGGCGGCAGGTGATACTTTTAGAGCTGCAGCACGTGAACAGTTAATTGAATGGGGTATTCGTAATAATATAAAAGTGGTATCTAATGAAGGTGGTGATTCAGCTGCAACTTGTTTTGATGCGATAAAATCAGCCGAAGCTCAAAACATTGATATTGTAATTGCAGATACTGCAGATAGATTACCTACCCAGCTTAATTTAATGGAAGAAATTAAAAAAGTTAAACGGGTAATCAGTAAAGGGATGAATAGTGCACCACATGAAATATTATTGGTTTTAGATTCTAATATTGGGCAAAATGCATTGAATCAGGTGAAAGCTTTTGATGAGGCACTTGGTTTAACTGGTTTAGTCTTAACTAAGTTAGATGGAACTGCTAAAGGTGGTGTAATTTGCGCAATTGCGCGTGAACGTCCGATTCCATTAAGGTTTATTGGAGTTGGTGAAGGAATTGATGATTTAAGGCCATTTAAGGCTCGAGAATTTATAGATGTGTTATTTGAGTAGTAATTTAAAACGGGAAGGTGGATAAAATGCAAGCAGTAGCAACAGCAAGCGAATCAAGGGTAAATGTAGTTGATAAGAGAATTATAAATGGACAAACTGATGTTAACCAATTAGTGCCATTTAAATATAAATGGGCTTGGGAAAAATATTTAGCTACTTGTGCAAACCATTGGATGCCACAAGAAATTAATATGCAACGTGATATTGAACTTTGGAAAAGTCCCAATGGTCTAACTGATGATGAGCGTTTAATTGTTAAACGTAATTTGGGATTTTTTGTTACTGCTGATAGTCTTGCTGCGAATAATATCGTTCTTGGAACTTATCGTCAAATCACTGCTCCTGAGTGCCGCCAATTTTTACTACGTCAAGCCTTTGAAGAAGCCATTCATACTCATGCTTATCAATATGTTGTGGAAAGCCTTGGTTTAGATGAAGGTGAAGTATTTAATGCTTATCATGAAATCTCTTCCATTCGTGATAAAGATGAATTTTTAATTCCATTTATTGACACGTTAACAGATCCTACTTTTACTACTGGAACTTTGGAAAATGATCAAAAATTATTAAAATCCCTAATTGTATTTGCATGCATTATGGAAGGGTTATTTTTCTATGTGGGATTTGTCCAAATTCTTGCTTTAGGTCGCCAAAATAAAATGACTGGTGCAGCTGAACAATACCAATATATTTTACGTGATGAATCAATGCATTGTAATTTTGGGATTGATTTAATTAATACAATTAAATTGGAAAATCCACAGTTATGGACAGAATCTTTTAAAGAAGAGCTAGTCGAGTTATTTAGAAAAGGTGTTGAATTAGAGTATTCTTATGCTGAAGATACAATGCCACGTGGAGTTTTAGGGTTAAATGCATCAATGTTTAAAGAATATTTACGTTTTATCTGTAATCGTCGGATGCAACAAATTGGTCTTACTGAGTTATTTCCAGGTGCTACTAATCCATTTCCTTGGATGAGTGAGATGATGGATCTTAAGAAAGAAAAGAATTTCTTTGAAACTCGAGTTATTGAATACCAAACTGGTGGTGTATTAGATTGGGATTAATTAGTTAAACAATTTTCCAATGTTAATTAATTTAAACCTTTGTCTTTTGGCAAAGGTTTTTATATCTAGGTGATAAGTTATGCAAGTTGAACGAGTTTATAATGCCATCAAAGAAGCTATGTCTAATTGTAAAGATCGACCAAGTCAGCTTAATATGATTAAAATTATAGATAATTGTTTTAGCCATATAGATGAAGATGAGGATGATGGTCAAAATTTATGCCTAATTGAAGCACCAACTGGAACTGGTAAAAGTTTAGCTTATTTAATTCCTGGTGTGATTAATGCAAAAAAATTGAATAAAAAATTAATAATCAGTACTGCAACCAAGACATTGCAAAATCAATTATTTGAAAAAGATATTCCAGATTTTATTAAAAATAGTGGCATTAATTTTAGTTATGGCTTAGCTAAAGGACGAGGGAATTATTTGTGTCCCTATCAGCTAGAAATAAATAAGGCCAATTTAAGTAGCGATTTATTAGAAGTTTCTAGTAAAAATTCTGAATTATTAATTGAAATTACGGATTTATATAAAAATAAAACTTGGGATGGCGATTTAGATCGAGCGCCAATTCATTTTGATAATAAGGTAAAAAATTTAATTACTACGGATAAAGATCGATGTATTGGTTATTCATGTGCGTATAATCAAAAAAAT
Source organism: uncultured Neisseriaceae bacterium (assembly GCA_937952895.1). GTDB lineage: Bacteria > Pseudomonadota > Gammaproteobacteria > Burkholderiales > UBA11063 > Aquella. The sequence goes on along the minus strand of CALFYC010000200.1, from coordinate 3,330 downwards.
GATTGTACGTGTCCATTTTATCTAAATCGTGAAGAATTAAAAAATTGTGAAGTAATTGTTACTAATCATAGTATGCTATTAGCTGATTTGGCTTTAGGTGGAGGCAACGTTTTACCAGTTAAGCCTAATGATTATCTTTTATGTATTGATGAGGGTCACAATTTTGCTGATGTTGCAATTAATAGTTTTACGCAGTTTTTCCAGTTAAAGCAAACAATTAATAATTGCCAAAATTTAGCCAAATTAATTTATAGTCCACAGACCAGTAGTTACTTTTATACAGATATTTCAGTATGTGATGAATTATTAAATAAAACTGAAGATTTAATTAGCTCACTAGATGAATTTTTAGTCATTTTAACTCAAAATATTGGCATTTTTGTAGAAAATCGCTTAATTTTAAATGACTATTTAAATCCAAATTTAAATGTAATGTTTAGGGATTGTTTCGTTAATTTTGCGTTTATCTCGGGTGAAATTTATATGGGGCTTGGATCAATTCAAGAAAGATTAAAAGAGACTCTTAAAGCTGGTCCAGATTTTACAGTTGAAAATAATTTAAATAAATTAGGCTTTTATTTATCAACTATCGAAGCAATTATGGTTACCAGTCAATACATTCTTAACTGTGATGATTCACGTTACAATGCTAATTTTAAATATATTGAAGTAAAACAAGTAGCTAATAATGAGGATTTTATTATTTGTTCAGGTCTAACTCATGTAGGTAAGACATTATTTAACACTTTATGGAATCAGGTATATGCAAGTGTTATAACTTCAGCAACACTTGCAATTGGTAAAGATTTTACTTATTATAAAGATAAACTGGGTTTAAATTTATTTAAAGAAGTTAAATCATATAAATTAGAGACCAGTTTTGTTTACCAAAATCAAGCACAATTAGTGGTGCCAAGATTTAATTATGCACCTGATTTTAGTACTCGTAATGAATTTACTCGTGAATTAATTAAGTATCTTACTAAAACATTAGATTATGATGAAGGTTATGGCACATTAGTATTATTTTTTAATAAGGCACAATTACAAGAAGTGCATAATGCACTACCTAAATATTTATGTAGTAAGATTTTATTACAAACTGATTTTTTAGGTAATCATCGTTTAATCAATGAACATAAAAAGAAAATTGCAGATGGAAAACCAAGTATTATTTTTGGCTTAAACTCCTTTGCTGAAGGGGTTGATTTACCATCAATTTACTGTATGCATGTAATTGTAACTAAACTACCTTTTGAAACGCATAAAGACCCATTAAATATGGTGCAAGAATATTGGGTGCGTTTTGAAAAGAGTAATTATTTTGCTGATGTATCATTGCCTGAGGCTGGAATTCGTTTGATTCAGGCTGTAGGGCGTTTAATTCGCAATGAAGATGATTTTGGGCAAGTAAGTATTTGTGATAATCGTTTAATTACTAAATCATATGGATCAATTTTATTAGATGCTCTACCAAATTTTAATCGTAAATATAATAGTAGCTTTATTACCGAAGCATTTGCTAAAATCAAAGTAGAATTAAATTGAATCAAGTTAGAATTACTGGTGGCATTAATCGTTCTAGAATTATTAAATTTGGAGTTAAGCAAAGTAATATTCGGCCAACCCCAGATCGAGTGCGTGAGACGATATTTAACTGGTTAGATCAAGATTTAACGAATAAAACTTGTTTAGATTTATTTGCAGGAAGTGGGATTTTGGGATTTGAAGCATTATCGCGTAACGCTAAGCAAGTGATTATGGTTGAAAAAGAAGTAAATACTTGTAATCAATTAAAAATAAATAAAAATCTTTTGAAAATTGAAAATTTAGCCATTTATTTAAAAGATGGGATCGAATATTTAAAAATTACTCCAACAAAATTTGATGTGGTTTTTTTAGACCCACCTTATACTTCTGATTTACTTCAACAAAGTTTAAAATTGATATTGACTAAGAATATTTTAAATCCAAATGGAGTAATCTATATTGAATTTGCAGATATTCCTGATTTAGGTGGTTATGATATTCTAAAAAAGGGTAAAGCTGGTATGGTAAAATATGCGTTAATTAAACCTGAGATATTATTGAAATAAACTATTATGGCATTATTAATTACTGAGGAATGTATAAATTGCGATGTGTGTGAGCCTGAGTGCCCTAATAAAGCAATTTATCAAGGTTCTGAAATTTATGAAATTAATCCTGAGCTTTGCACCCAATGCATTGGTCATTTTGACGAGCCACAATGCCAAATTGTGTGTCCAGTTGCGTGTATTGAAGTTGATACAAAAAATCCTGAAACAGAAACACAATTATTAGCGAAATATCATAAAATATGGCAAAAATGATTCATGCCGTGGCAGGAATTTTACTTAAAAATGGTAAAATTTTGTTAGCTTGTCGGCCAATAGGTAAAATTCATGCGGGTGCCTGGGAATTTCCTGGTGGTAAACTTGAAGCAAATGAAACCTCAGCAATAGCATTAGCCCGTGAATTAAAAGAAGAAATTGGAATCACTACTGATATTAGTCAATGTGAATTGGTAACTTCAATTTATCAAGAGTATGATCATGCTAATGTTAATTTAGATGTATTACGTGTAATAAATTGGCAAGGAATCCCAATTTCATTAGAACATCAGGAACTATATTGGCATGATTTAAGTGAACCATGTCTAAAAGAACCCTTATTAATTACTACACAAAAAATTTTAGATATTGTTATTAATAAATATGGAAAGAAAAATAATGCGGCAATATAAAGAATTACTTCAGCATATTTTAAAAAATGGGACTTATAAATCTGACCGCACTGGAACTGGAACCATATCGGTATTTGGTTATCAAATGCGTTTTAATTTAAGCGAAGGATTTCCTTTAGTTACGACAAAAAAAGTACATTTAAAATCAATAATTCATGAATTATTATGGTTTTTAAATGGGGATACCAATATTAAATATTTAAATGATAATGGAGTTAAAATTTGGGATGAATGGGCGGATAGTAATGGTGATTTAGGCCCAGTTTATGGCAAACAATGGCGTAAATGGCAAAGCCATAATGGTAAAATAATTGATCAGGTAAGTGAGTTAATTCAACAAATTAAAACTAACCCTGATTCAAGACGCTTAATCATATCAGCATGGAATGTTGGTGAATTAGAACAAATGGCTTTAATGCCTTGTCATAATATGTTTCAATTTTATGTTACAAATAATAAATTATCTTGCCAATTATATCAACGTTCAGGCGATGCATTTTTAGGAGTGCCTTTTAATATTGCAAGTTATGCCTTATTAACTCAAATGATTGCGCAAATATGTAATT
>CALFYC010000199.1 GCA_937952895.1 uncultured Neisseriaceae bacterium | reverse complement strand
TATTTTAATTACACTAGTTGTAGGATACTATTCGCCTAAGATGTGGATTTGGACTATTGCTGAATTAGTGTATTTATTTCTAAGTTATCATTTTTTTAATGTAGAAATAAATAAAGGAGTTTTTAATGTCTTTAGCATAATTTTTGTGGTAATAGCAATTGTTATTAATATTAAGTTTATAAGATTACTTTTAACTACGTTTCTTTATAATATGGGTAAAAAAACCATACCTGCAATTTCTGAAACTGAGCAATTAGCCCTAAATGCGGGTGAAGCATGGTATGAAACTGAAGTTTTTAGAGGTAAGCCTGATTTCAAATTATTACATAATATCAAAAAGTTTGCTTTAACGGAAGAAGAGCAAAGTTTTTTGAATAACGAAACAGACACTCTTTGCTCGATGATTAATGATTGGCAAATTACACACAAAGATTATGATTTACCTGTTGAGGTTTGGAATTATCTACGGGAACATAAATTTTTTGGTTTAGTTATTTCTAAAGAATATGGTGGAAAAGGATTTTCAGCCGCAGCCCACTCTGAAATAGTATTAAAAATTGCAACTAAAAGTGTAAGTGCTGCGGTTACAGTTATGGTGCCAAACTCTTTAGGACCTGGTGAATTACTACAACATTATGGTACAAATGAACAAAAAGATAAATATTTGCCTAGATTGGCTATAGGGCAAGAAATTCCTTGCTTTGCTCTAACTGGTGTAACAGCTGGTTCTGATGCAACATCAATTCCTGATGAAGGAATTGTGTGTCATGGGGAATATAATGGAACAACAGTTTTAGGAATTAAGCTTAAGAATGTTAATAAACGCTATATTACCTTAGCACCTGTAGCTACATTAGTGGGTTTAGCTTTCGTATTAAAAGATCCAGAAGGTTTGTTGGCTGGATGTGGACGTGAGGGTATTACTTGCGCTTTATTACCCCATAATCATAATGGTATGGAAATTGGTAATCGTCTATTTCCATTAAATCAATCATTTATGAATGGAACAATTAGGATCAAAGAATCATTTATTCCAATTGATTGGGTTATTGGCGGTCAAAGTATGGCTGGAGAAGGCTGGAGAATGTTAGTTGAGTGTTTATCAATTGGTAGATCAATTTCATTACCTGCATGTGGTACTGCTAACGCTTTATTTTCAACTGTTATGACCTCTGCATATGCTGCTGTTCGTGAGCAATTTAAAACTGCAATTGGCAATTTTGAAGGAGTTGAAGAGGTTTTGGCTCGCATGGGTGGACGTACATATTTTATGAATGCAACGAGGCAATTAACAATTAGTGCTCTTGATTCAGGAGTAAAACCATCTGTAGCATCTGCAATAGCTAAATATCACCTTACGGAGCAGGGTAGAAAAGTAGTTGAAGGCGCAATGGACATTCATGCTGGTCGAGGAATTATTATGGGGCCTAATAATTATTTAGCTAGAGCATATCAAGGCGCTCCAATTGGTATTACAGTTGAAGGTGCTAATATTATGACTCGTAATTTAATGATTTTTGGACAAGGCGCTATGCGTTGTCATCCTTATATCCGTAAAGAATATGAATCATTGAGTAAGGGTAATGGAGTTAATGATTTTGATTCTGCTGTATTTGGTCATATTGGTTATTTTATACAAAATAAAATTAGATCTATAACCCATGCTTTTACTTGTGGAATATTTGCTAAAGGATATAATTCTAAGTTTAATGGCTATTATAAAAAAATCACTCGTTTATCAAGTGCTTTTGCTTTTGTTAATGATTTATCTTTAATAGTTCTAGGTGGGGAATTAAAACGTAAAGAGCGTATATCTGCACGTCTTGGTGATGTTATGAGCTATTTATACATGGCTTGTGCAAGTTTGAAATATTTTGAAGATAATGGAAAGCGTGAAACTGATGAATATTTCCTAAAATGGTCATTAGAATATTGTTTATTAGAGGCTCAAGAGGCTTTAATTGAAGTGTTAGATAATTTTACAATTGGTTGGATTGGTAAAGTTGTTAAATTTACAATGTTCCCTTACGGCAAACCATTTAAGAAGCCAAGTGATAAATTAGAGCATGCTATTAGTCAAAGTTTATTACATAATTCGGAAATTCGCCAGATATTTAAACAATATTGCTATGTGCCGAACAACTTTGAAGATTCCGTTGGTAGAATGGAAGTTACTTTTGAATCAGTTCTAAAAGTTGCTACAATTAAAAGTAAAATTTATAAAGCTGTTAAAGCTCGTCAAATACCCAAAGCTGATGCTGTTACCTTAGCCAATAAGGCATTAGAAATTGGGATTATTAACCAAGATGAGTTTAATCAATTGACCCAAACAAATAAAATGGTTTATGAAGTAATTCAAGTCGATGAGTTTAAGCCATTTGAGTTCGGGGCTAAAAATGCCCATCCAGATTGGCATCAAGCTTAAAATTATTATTTTAAATGGTGGACTTTTGTCCACCTTTTTATTTATTTAATATGCAAAATATCTTAAATCCAATTATAAATATTACTTCTGACCTGAAGGAAAAGCTAGCTAAACTTGATATTAAAAGTTATTGGGATATCTTACTTCACATTCCAACTCGTTATGATGATTTAACGGCTGTTTTTTCTATTGCGGAAGTAAAAGATGGTGCAACTACATTAATTGAAGGGGAAGTAACAGCATGTAATGTAGTTAATAAAAAGCAGCGGC
>CALFYC010000198.1 GCA_937952895.1 uncultured Neisseriaceae bacterium | reverse complement strand
AGGAGCCGCAGTTTACGCCGTTGCAGCCGCCTGGACAGCCGACGCAGGACCCGCCAGGGCAGCGTTTTCCGCCCGTATTTATCGTACCAGTCGTTCGGTCAAAACTAATAACAATGTCAGTTTTGGTTAGACCATGCTTTCTTTGCAAAGCTCCACGTTCATTGACCATCAATTCAGTTGGAAACAAATAGGCATGTTTGCCTACCTCAATGTTGTCCCAATTTAAATGGGCATCATGGTATTTAACAACGTCTTCCATTTGTTACACCAATACATAAATTGAATTTAAAGTTTCAAATTGACCAGTTGTTTCATCATAGCTGATAACAGGAGAAGTTATTGAAAGCTTTCTATTGCTAACAGAAGATGAAGTGTGATCTCTTGGATAAACAAATGCTGAGTATCCAACACGAATAGGAAATATATCTGCATCTGCAGCTACATAATGTACGGTTTGCTTAGTCATTTGTTTTCCAAAAAATAAATATACACGAGGGTAAGAAGCGAGACCAGAGATTTTTTAGTTTCCAATAAACGAAGTATCTGATTTCTAATGCCACAAGTGTAATTCGGTTTAGCCCTGCTTGTTACGCAAGCGAGCTACAATATCTGCGGCAGATTCTTTATTGGTAGCATCTAAGCGCTCCAATAAGTCATCACCACCACGATGTTTTTGCGATGCAATTTGCGCGCGAGCTACGGCTGATTGTTCATCAACTTTACGTTGCAAACGACCTAAATCATTTGTTAAACCATCAATGTTTGAACTCACCAAGGCATCTGCTACAGCGCCTTGTGCTTTTGCAACTTCAGACTGTGTTTGCATTACGCGCACAGTATTTGAAGATTTGTTACGTTCTTTGTTTAATGTATCAATCTGGTCTTCCAATGCATCGGCAGATACCTTAACACTGTCATGCTGCTCTTGTAAAGCTTTTGTTTCAGCTTCAGCATCTTGTAAACGTTCAATACATTCATTAAGTAATGTAGTATCGTTTTTATCAGACGCTTTTAATACAGCAGCAGACCATTTTTCAACATTAGTTTTTGCTTTGTCCAAATCATCAATGATAAGGAAAAGCTGACCTTGAACCTGCTCAAATGAATTCTGAGCAGTACTAATTTTTTCATCCAAATCACGAATAATTTGGCGACCCAATGAAGATGGGTCTTCCATGCTATCAACAACGTCATTTGCCTTACCAGTAAAAATACTGCCAAGACGTGCAAATAAACCAGCCATTAATAATTTCTCTCTAAAAGTGTAATGTCTTCCAATGTAGGACCATTAGAAGTGTATATGTTATGATGCGAAAACTTAGCGCCTTCAATCATTGATGTTTTGATGTCACTTTGCACTTGGTCTAAACAAGTAATTGCAATACTGATATTTTTCCACAAATGATTGTTGCCATAAACATCTGCATGAATACGACTATAAACATCGCCATAAGATTCAAAACGACCAAAACGCATTGTACCTTGATGTGGATTAGGCACATTGGTTTTGTCATCAGGACGAAATGAACTATCAATAATGCGAGGATAATCAAATGGACCATCGCCATGTCTTGTAGCATAAGCACGAGTTACATAAACAGTTTCATCCAATTTCAATTCATTTGCACGAAGAATTTGAATGATATTATGCAAACCAGTACGACTACGAGTGACATGTGGAAAGTGACCAGTCATTTCGTCAAGTGCTAAACCTTGAGCACCTTCAAAAACTAAACTGTAACTATGCAATAAGCCATACGCTTGCAATGCTTTAACAATTACAATATTTGGCATTTGCACAATTGTTGAGATTTGATTATAAAACATTTCGACAGCAGCATAATCAAGCTTGTCAAAAATTTCATTTGGCAAATGAAAATCAACTGCACGATGCTTATAGTAGCTATGGATATTTGCCATTTTTGTAGACAATTCCATATAGCTCATATTAATAACATCACCATAAGTCAATCGCAATTCTGGCCATTGGCTTCGTTCAATCGTTTCGTTGATACCTAAACCTACACTACCATGTTTTTTTGAACCACGATGTTCTTCAAGTTTGATATTAAATAAAACATCAAATGGAGTTGTAACAACTGCGCGGTAATCAATAAACAAAACTGGAACAATATCAAAATCATTTCGCAGTTCTGCAAATTCACGAAGCAGAGTTCTTGGCTCAACAATACAGTAGTGTGACCAATAAGTTGGAGCACCTAATAATGTACCAGAGCCAAAATGACTAAACACATGACGATTGCCATCAGCAGTTTGAACAGTGTGTCCAGCTTGTGCACCACCATTGTAGCGAACGACTAATGGAGTTTCACCCAATTTAATAGTTCTATTAACTATATATTGGGTTATATGTCCTTTCCCTCATCTCCATAGTTAGCACCTATCACAGCTATATTATGCTGCCCCATTATGTTTGCTCCTAATAAACTAAATATTGATTTTCATCAAAATTAAAAGAACCAAAATACTGAAATTCAGCATTTTTTCTAACTAAAATGGCATCATTTTTATTTGAATGACGGCCTAGATTAATTTTCTTACCATGAACTGTAATATACGATTCCCATTTATTACGATCTTTGTTCCAAAATACACCCTTTGTGCCACTTTTATTTGTAGAACGCAAAGTTGTATTTTGGCTATTTTCTTGATTACTACAAATCCTTAAGTTAGA
>CALFYC010000197.1 GCA_937952895.1 uncultured Neisseriaceae bacterium | reverse complement strand
AGTTTCAGAATATGGCATTAATTTGGATGTCGATTTGGTAAGTAGTATAGTAATAAGAGATGCTGGATCTGGTTTAGGTGAACATAAAGATATAGGGTTACCAGAAATTCAGCAGATTCTTGAAATGATTCGTTAATTTTAATTAGAGGCAGTATGCAAAAAGTTTTAGCTATATCACCATTAGATGGTCGATATTTTAATAAAGTAGAAAGTATTAGTGAAATTGTATCAGAGTTTGGGTTAAATAAATACCGAATATATGTTGAGATCGAATGGTTTAAATATTTATTTTCGGTATCTGAAGTTGGCTTACCTAAGCTTGATGAGGGTGATATTAAATTACTTGATAGCATTGTAAGTAATTTTAATTCAATCGAATGCGAAAAAGTTAAAGAAATCGAAGCAAAAACTAATCATGATGTAAAAGCAATTGAGTATTACATAAAAGAACAAATTAAACCAAATGACAAATTAAACACTTATCGTGAGTTTGTTCATTTTGCTTGCACCTCTGAAGATATTAATAATTTAAGTTATGCTTTAATGTTAAAAGATATTAAAGAGAATATTTTATCGCCAACTCTTAATCAGTTAAATCTTTTAATTAAAAAACTAGCTCTTCAATATCGTGATATTTCTATGATGTCAAGAACCCATGGGCAACCAGCAACTCCTACAACAATGGGGAAAGAGTTTTATAATGTTTATTATCGTTTAGAGCGTCAATTAACACAATTATCGAAGCAGGAGATACTTGGTAAAATTAATGGAGCAGTTGGGAATTATAATGCTCATTTAGTGAGCTATCCCAATCTTAATTGGCCAAAACTTGCTGAAGATTTTATTGAAAATAAATTAGGTTTAATGTTTAATCCATTTACGACTCAGATTGAGCCACATGATTATGTGGCTGAAATTTGTGATAATTTAAAACGTATTAATACAATCTTAATTGATTTCTCGCGAGATGTTTGGGGTTATATCGCCATTAATTATTTCAAACAAAAAGTAATTGCGGGAGAAGTTGGTAGTTCTACAATGCCTCATAAAGTAAATCCAATTGATTTTGAAAACTGTGAAGGTAATTTGGGATTGGCTAATAGTTTAGCCCATCATTTAGCTGAAAAATTACCTATTTCGCGTTGGCAGAGGGATTTAACTGATTCAACAGTACAAAGAAATATTGGGGTAATAATTGGTTATTGTGTTCTTGCTTATAGTTCATTAACTAAAGGATTAAATAAATTAGAAATTAACCAAAGTGCAATTTATATGGATTTAAATAATAACTGGGAATTACTTGCTGAACCTATTCAGACTATTATGCGTAAGGTTGGAATTCATGATGCATACGAGCAATTAAAAGATTTAACGCGAGGTAAAAAAGTTGATGCCCAATCAATTGCTGAATTTATTAATAATTTAGCAATTCCAATCGACGAAAAAGATAAATTACTTAAATTAGCGCCAGATAATTATATTGGATTTGCCAATAAACTATTTTAATTTAAAGGTTATTGCATGAAAAAGGTTCTGGTGTTATATACAGGTGGCACAATTGGTATGTCATATACTGAAAATGGGTTAACTATTGTTAAAGGTGTATTTAAATCGCAGCTTGATACTTTGCCCCAAGTATCTGGTGTAACATTGGATCTTATTGAATATGAAAATTTAATTGATTCTTCAGATATTTCGGTTGAGCATTGGGTAAAGATTATTGATGATATTAGTTTTTCCTATGATAAATATGATGGGTTTGTAGTTATTCATGGAACAGATACTATGGCATATACTGCAAGTGTTTTATCTTTTGCATTGCGTGGATTAAATAAACCTGTAATTCTAACTGGTTCACAATTACCACTGATTCATAGACGAAGTGATGGTTGGCGTAATTTAATTGATGCAATCTATTCTGCGACCCAAAATGATCTTTATGAAGTCGCTGTCTTATTTAATAATAAATTATTTCGTGGCAGTAGAGTTCAGAAAATTAGTACCGATAATTTTTTAGGCTTTGATTCGGTTGATCATGCTCCACTTGCAGAATTTGGGATTAATATTGCTTGGTATAAGAAAAATTGGTTAGAAAAGCCTTATTGGGAAACTTTTATGCCGGTTTGTTTAAAACCTCAAGTAAAGATTTTAGATCTTGCGGTTCGTCCTGGTTTTACTACAGATTTTATTGCTGACACTCTGAATTCTACTAATGCTCAGGCTATTATATTACAAACCTACGGAAGTGGAACAATACCTATGAGTAATAAGAAGTTTGTTGATGCAATAATAAATGCATGTAATCGTGAAATTGTTGTTGTTAGTATTACTCAAGTAATTGAAGGTCGTGTTTCCAGTAATTATTCAAATGGCCAATTAGACAAATTAGGTGTAATAAGCGGTTGTGATATGACAGTTGAAGCTGCAATTGCTAAATTAATGGTTTTATTTTCTACAAAGATGTCTATTCCAGAAATAAAAAGAGCTATTCCGATTAGTTTAGTAGGTGAACTTACTGAAATAAATGATTGTGCTAAAGAGTAGATGGCGCCTCAAGAGGGAATCGAACCCACGACCTGCGGATTAACAGTCCGTCGCTCTAACCGTCTGAGCTATTGAGGCATATTGATTTAAGAGCATTATTATATAATATGACTAGATAAATGTCAAACCTTTTTCATATAAATCCTATATATTAACTGTTTTATTCTAAATTTTTACTACGATTTTAATGCAGATTCCTAATCTTTAGAACCAAATTTTCGAATTGTTCACTATTTGTTATTTAATCGATTCTTTCAAATAAAATAACATACATGCATGAATGTATGTTACAATAATGGAAATTTATTAAGGAAAAAGAAGATGAAAAATATATCTTATAAAAATAAAGTTGCTACAGTCTATTTATTAACATTTTTTATTAATTTAGTAAATATGTTTATTGCAACAATTGCTTTCCCAACTATTGGCAAAGCCTTACATGCAAGCTTTGAAGAACTATCTTGGGTTGCTAATATTTACTCATTAGCATTAGCTTTAGTAATCCCAATAAGTGCATGGCTTAGTGATAAATATGGATTGAAAAAAATCTTTCTTTTATCAGTGCTGGGTTCATTAATATCTATAATTTTTTGTGGAACCGCGACATCGATTTTTCAATTACTATTTTGGCGCTTTTGGCAGGGCGTTTCTGGAGGTTTATTAATACCAGTTGGACAAACTATGGTATATAAAGAGTTTCCAGTAAATGAAAGAGCTAAACTTTCAATGTTAATTTTATCTATTGCATCTATTGCCCCAGCTATATCACCAACTATCGGTGGAATAATCGTTGATACACTTAATTGGAGATGGGTGTTTTTTATTAATGTGCCAATTTTAGCTTTAATTTTATATCTTGCCTATGCTTGGTTACATGAAAGTTATGCTTTAAAAACAAGTAAATTTGATTTTAAAGGCATGTGCTTAATTAGCTCTGCTTTAATACTAGTAATATATGGTTTATCTTCATTTAAATCAATTACAAATATTTTGCAGTCTGGAATATATGTAGTGATTGGGTTATTAATCATGTCAATATTTTATATGCATAGTATTAAACATAAATCACCAATACTTGATTTAGAAGTGATCAAAAATAGATTATTTAGTTCTGGAATGATATTTTATATTTTTATATCAGGTGTATTTACTGGGCTTAGTGTATTAAATATATTTTTATTCCAAAGTGTATTAGGTATTTCAGCCGCCAAAACTGGTATTTTAATGCTCCCATTTTCATTGGGAGCATTCTTAGGCATAGTCATTGCTGGAAGATTATTTAATATAATTGGTCCCAAACCAATTGGTATTGTTGTTTTAACCATTTGGATTTTAGGTTTAACGATACTTACCTTTTTATCTAATAAAGAACAATATAATCTAGCCCTAATTGCATATTTTCTGCTTGGAATAGGATCAGGAACAATATCTTATATAGCACAAACTATATCAATGCTTAATACAAAAGATGATGATTTAAGTAAGGCAAGTGCAATTTGGAACTTAAATCGGCAATTAAGTTTTACTCTGGGAGTTGCAATTTTTACTATGATATTTCAATTATTATTAAATGCTTTTGGTATACATTTAAATGGCAATTTTAGTTTTAGTTTAAATTTAATTAAAGTTTTTCATTATTGTTTTATAATAGCATCCGTAATAACTATTTTTCCATTAGTTACAGTTTTGTATTTAAACAACAAGTTTATATTAAGTCTATTGGGGAGTAAGACTTATAGGTAAATATATAATATGGTTTTAAAGGTTGGTAAATGGCACGTCGTACGAAAGTTGAGGCACAGCAAACATACAATGCAATTATTAAAGCTGCATTATTATTATTTTCCAAAAATGGTGTTCATAATACAACATTAGAGCAAATTGCAGTATCGGCAAATATGACGAGAGGTGCGATATACTGGCACTTCAGTAATAAAAATGAAATTTTATATGCAATTGGTGAATATGTAACGCTAATGATCAAGGAAAAACTTTTTTACGAATTAACTATTGCTCAAGTGAAGGAACCACTTGAGCAATTAAAAATATATTTAGAAAAGATTATTTTTGAAATTCTTAATAATGAAGAAATTTATCAATCATTTGCAATCCTAAATTGTAAGTGTGAGTACATAGAAAGCTATAAGGCAATATTAGATAAGATGATCTTTTGTAATAATGAACATATTGAACTTTTTACTGCAGTTTATGATAATGCACGAAAGAAAAAGTTAATAAGAGAAGACTTTTCTACAAAAGAATTAGCCATAGATACTTATTCGTTTCTAACTGGAATGATTCGTCTTATTTTAATTTCAGGATATACGGAAAATACAAATTTTAAAAGTCTAATTACAACTCATATTAATTTACGATATAAATAGACTCATAATATTTATTCGATAATCCCTTGTTTTTGAACCATTTCCTCTGTATAACGTTGCCCCATTACTTGTTGTTCCATAATTTTATTAATTTGTTCAAGATCCTCTTGATTTAATTTTACTGATAAAGTGTTAATATTGTTTATTAGATTAGTTATTTTTCGAGTGCCAGGAATTGGAAAGATTGAACCTTCTTGTGCAATGAGCCAGCTTAGAGCTAGTTGTGGGACAGAACAATTTTTATTTATTGCAATTCGTTCTAGGGAATCGCGAATTTCTAAATTTGCTTTAAAATTATCCCCTTGAAAACGCGGTAATAAACCACGGAAATCACCATCTTGGAAGGCGAAATCTGAATGCATTTTTTCTTTAGTAGAAAGTAGAGCACGTGATAATGGGCTATATGCGACGAAGGCTAAACCAAGTTCATTACAAGTTCTTAATACTTCATTATATTTTACGTTCTGAGTAAATAAACTAAATTCACTTTGAACTGCAATAAAATGATTTAAAAGGTCTAATTTATCAAAATATTCATATGTGAAATTAATCGTATCTACACTTGCTTCAGATAGTCCAATATATCTGATTAAATTATTTTCTAATAATTTAGTTAATGCATCTAACGCTCTTTTAAATTTGCCAAGATCGCTTGAGGTGCGATGTAGGTAATATAAGTCAATATAATCTATATTTAATCTTGCTAAAGAATTTGTACAAGCCTCAATAATATATTTATAATCCAAATTCACACTAAAATCTTGTGGATCAAGACCACATTTTGTAGCAATTACAACTTGATTACGATTTTCATTTAAAATACTTTTAAATGCATTTCCAAGAAGTTTTTCATTATGACCTGCACCATATATATCTGCAGTGTCAAAAAAAGTTATACCAAGTTCAAAAGCTTTTTGTATCAGTTTTATGGATTCATTATCTGATAAATCTTGCTCGTAATGACCAGATAAACCCATACAACCTAAACCTATAGCTGATACTTGAGGACCCCTTACACCTAAAGACTTATATATCATTTATATCTCCAAATATTGAAATTATACATAATCTATGAAATTCTAAGCCTAGCTACTTAAATTATTCTTTCATAGAGAACGTAATTGTAATTGGATAGTTTAATTAATAATACTCGTAATAAATACGGGTTATTTAGTTCAAATTTTAAATATAATAAGATGTTTTTTACTATAGATACCAGGAAATGGACCAGTAATTTTAGCAAATATACGGCAAATTTTAACGACCCATTTATGTCAGGTTTGTCTAAGTAATTATACATCTATAGTTTAAACCTCTGAATTTATTAAATTAACTTTTAAAGCTTTATTACGATGCTATATCAATTAATGGTAGAATATCACTAGCTAATTTGCAGTTTATTTTACCAATTAACGGATAGATCAAATGAAAGATGTTCTGAATAAAAAAAGTATTTGTATAACTGGAGCTAATGGTTTTATTGCTAAATCATTTATTCATTATTTTAAAGATAAATATCAATTTATTTTAATTTCACAAGAGCGACAAAATTTTTCTAATAGCTATAGTTGGAATGATTTAGTTTATTCCCCTAAAATCTTAGATTGTGTTGATATTGTACTTAATTTAGCTGGAGCCAATATTGGGGATAAGCACTGGAATAATTTGCGTAAAAAAGAAATTATTACAAGTAGAATTCAATCAACCCAAATATTAGTTAATGCCTTAAACACTATAAACCATAATGCTAAATTAATTAATGCGAGTGCAGTTGGGATTTATCCTTGTGATAATGTAATTTATGATGAAACATCACCTCTTAATTTTAAATATTTTAATAGCTTTTCTGAAGAAATAACGAAGTCTTGGGAGTTAGAGGCTTTAAAATATAAAGGAAATCTAGCAATTACGAGATTTGGTGTGGTGCTATCAGCTTTTGGCGGTGCGTTACAAAAGATTCTTATGCCGTTTAAATTTGGTGTAGGTGTAGGGATTGGTGATGGAGATTGGCCATTTAGTTGGATTAGTTTAGTTGATCTATTACATGCATTAGAGCAAATTATGTTGAATGATAACTTAAATGGCGTATTTAATTTGGTATCTCCAGATTTGATTTGTTATCATGATTTAATTCAAAAAATTTCTGATATTTTTAATCCAAAGTTAAGGTTTAATTTACCCAAATGGATAATTAAAATTATGTTTGGTCAAATGGGGCAAGAGTTATTACTACAAGGTCAAAGAGTAAAACCAGCAAGATTGTCTGGTATAGAATTTGATTTTAAGTATGGAAATATTAATGACTGCATAAGCGCAATTAATAAAAAAGAATTTTAAATATGTTACATCGAAGGATGGTAATTTATCATTTAGAGCAATGTACTTATAGCCTAATCTATGATAAAACTGCTAAATTAGAATATTTTTTAGTTGATGAAAATGATGACATAGAAGCAATCTATGCAACCAAATTGAATTCAATTAATTATCATACTAAATTAGGCTTTATTGAATATGCAGAAAATAAGTTTGGTATTGTAAATCTTGGATTACAAAGTCGTGTGCAAGAGGGGAGTAAGGTTATATTGCAAATGACTTGGTCTGGAGATAAGAATAAACAACCCAAATTTACCCAAGATATTAAACTAGTTGGTCGTTATGTGATTTTAACTAAAAAATTTAAAAATCCAATCTTTGCAAAAACAATAAATAATAAAGATCGTCTAGAAGAGATGGTTCGCAAATATTCAAACTATGGCATGATTTTTAGATCAATTGTAAATGATCTTGAAGAGTTAAATTTTGTTGAAGATGAAATTAAAGATTTAATCAATAAGTTTGAACAATTAACAGAAAAAAATCTAAAAGTATTATTTCCCATGAAGTTATTAGCAGGAACACCTAAATACCTTCAGTTATTACGTAATCTTGCAAATAGTGGTTCAATAGAAATAGTTACTAATAATAAAGAAGTGTTTACTCTAATTGGGAAATATACTTCTCTATGGAAATTAAAACCAATCATATACCATCCAGAATATGTTGTGGATATTACAACTATCAAAAATCAAATACTGGAAAAAGATATTCAAAATGAGAGCTTTAAACTTGAAATTCATCAGTTATCCGGGATTAATTTAATTGATGTTAATGGCTATAATAAACAATTAGATTTTTATAAAATTAATTATTTGGCGATTGATACAATCGTGTGGCACATTAAATTACGCGATTTAACTGGAATAATATTAATTGATTTTATTAAAAATATGTCAGCTACTCAACAGTTAAAACTCACGGAAAAAATCACTCAGTTACTTCAAGATGATTGGCGTCATTCTAAAACTTTGGGGTTTTCTAATGCTGGGATTTTCGAATTAATTCGCAACAAATAAGCCGACTATTCGTATAGCTATACAAATTTATCTCATTCTATCTAATTGGGAAGCATGAATTTTGATATAATATTGGCTATATAATTGTCAATTGGAATATACTTTAATGAATAGATTTTGGACAAGATATTTTGTATATTTAGTCTTTTATTGCCTGGTTGGATACGCTAATGCTGTCGATCTGGAAGATACCTATCAAAGTTCAATCAGCTATAATGCGGATTATTTAACTGCAATTGCTAAAAATCAAGCTGGTCAAGAATATCAGGTTCAAGGTAGATCGCAATTGCTACCTCAAATTACCGGTACGGCTGGAGTTGCTGAAAACTATATTAATACTTCGGGGTTGGCAATTTATTATCACCAACCAACAGCTGCAGCAAATTTAAGCCAAGTGGTATTTGATTTTAGTAAATTTTCTAATTTTACTAAATCAAAATATGCTACTCAATTAGCTGATTTACAACTAATTAATGCTAAACAACAATTAATTGTAAATGTTGCTCAAGCATATTTTGATGTTTTATATGCTAATGATGTTGTCAATGCAATTCGGCTAACGAAAAATGCCTTAGAAAAGCAAATGGCTCAAGCTAAAAAATCATTCGATGTTGGGACTGTTACAATTGCTGATGTTAATGATGCAAAATCTGGTTATGATACAGCATCGGCACAGGAAATTGGTGCTATTAATGATTTGATAAATAAAAAAAATATTTTTAGAAATTTAACTGGTTTAAATCCAGATTTGATTCAACCTGTGATTGATAATATGGCGCTAGCTTATCCTATTCCAAATTCTGTAGAAGAGTGGGCAAATATGGCTAAGATGAATAATTTAAATATTAAAATTGCAAATGAACAATTAAGTATGGCATATGAGGATATTAATATTGCTAAATCTGGTCATTTACCAACGTTAAATCTGATGGGTGGTTATAACTATCAAGGTCCAACAGGTATTGATGCAACAAGTGCTGATCAACAGGTGGTTAATCAAAGTGCGAATACGCCTGGATCACTTTTATCCTCTTATACTGCGGCACAAGTTGGGTTAAATTTAAATATTCCGATCTATTCTGGTGGTGGTGTAAGCTCACAAGTAAGACAAGCAATTGGCAATTATGAAGCTGCGAAAAATCAATTATTATCAATTGAACGCCAAACTGATCAAAATATTCGTAATGCATTTTGGCAAGTGCAAAATGGGGTGAGTTTAGTTAATGCTCAAACCCAAGCACTGAAATCGGCTAAAGTTAAATTAGATTCAGATCGTTTGGGTTATCAAGTTGGAATTCGTAATAGTGTTGACTTAGTAAATTCAGAAAAAAATTATGCAACAGTAATTCAAAACTATAATTATGCACGTTATCAATATTTAATGTATAGACTACAACTTAAATATTTGGCTGGTGATATTGATAATAATTTTTTAAAAATAATTACAGTTCCAAAAACATCATAAAATTAGAATTTATTATTCTTAAACGGAATGAGAGTATTATCTATTTTTTGGATTGTATTTGGACATGACATGTGGTTCAGATTTATGAATATTAAAAATTGGATGGAAACTCTTAACATATTGACAACTCCAGGGATTCCTACTTTAGTACCTGCTGCTTACTTTGCAGTCGACACATTTTTTTGGATAGGTGGATTTCTTATAACAATAGGCTTAATTGATCAAATGCAGAAAGCAAGGAGCTTTCCAAAGTTTTATGGTTTCTGCGTACTCCATCGATTTATCCGAATATGGCCTACTTATATGCTCGCTATTTTGATATATTGGAAAATAGCTCCTTATTTAAGCAATGGTCCTATATGGTTAAGTTATAGTATTGTTACAAACGCATGCGCTAATGGAGGAATTGTTTGGAATATGCTTTTCGTTGATAATTTTGGTGACCATGGAGCTTCAGGCATGAATTATTGTTTTGGCTGGGTAATTTTTTTATAATTTAGGGATGGTATTTGGCAGTCGATTTTCAATTATTCTTAATCACTCCATTCATAATTTATGCTTATATCAAGAATAAAAAATTAGGTTGGTTGATTGTATTTGGTCTATTTCTCGCATCTGTTATTTGCGCTTTTGTAATGATAGTCGTTAATGATTGGAGATATCCAATTCCAAATCCAAAAATGAAACCACAACCTTAATTTATGGACAAATTTTATTATAAGCCTTATGTTAGAGCTTCAGCTTATTTTATGGGTATATTCAGTGGATTAATCTATGTTCAATGGAAGCAAGGTCATTAAAAAACTGTTAGAGTTATTAATGCT
>CALFYC010000196.1 GCA_937952895.1 uncultured Neisseriaceae bacterium | reverse complement strand
TTCAATTGTAGGTATATAATAAATAAAAAACTACCAATCCTTTTATTACCATCACTAAAAGGATGATCTTTTATAACCATATAAAGTAAATTTGCAGCTTTTTCTTCAACACTTTTATACAATTCTTCCCCAAACATTGTTTGATCTAGATTTGCCAGTATTGATTGTAGATGTTCATTACGCTCATTCCCAAATAATTGAGTAGCTTCCTCTATTCTAATTAATTTATCTTTTAATCTTATTATGGCATCCATAGCATCTTTGTAGCTTAATGGAACGCTATTTTTTGAGAGATTATTTGGTAATAATAAGCGATCTTCATCATATTGCAAAAGTGTTGTCCAGGTATTAGCATACACGCTTATAATTTCAAGAATACTTTGTCCTTGTTTATCAATCAATTGGTTACTAATTAATGTTTTGTTAAGTAATGTGATGAGATTTTGGTATTCTTGATTTGTTGTATCAATAATATTTTTATTTACCGTATAGCCTTTAAGTAAATACTCTTTAAGAACTGAATTAGCCCACCGCCTAAATTCAACACCCCTTTTGGAATTAACTCGGTAACCAACGGAGATAATAACATCAAGATTAAAATGTTTAATATTCCTTTTAACCTTACGCCTACCTTCAATTTGAACCACCGAGAAATCCTCGGTAGTTGAAACTTCTTCTAATTCTTTGTCAGCAAAAATATTTTTAATATGTAACCCAATAGTGTCTGTATCTTTTTCAAATACTGAAGCCATTACTTTTTGGCTAAGCCATACGGTATCATTTTTTAAAACAACGTCTACTGATATATTTCCATCTGACGATTTAAATAATATCAATTCTTGATTTAGGGTATTTTTCATAAATTTCCAAGACAATTAAATCATTTTTAGCTTATCTGTAACTTTTAAAAATAAAAATGTTTTAATATTACAATAAAAGCAATAATACAATATATTAACCCAATCAAGCCAATAAGTTGCATTATTGGTTTTGCAGAATTTATATTAATTCGTTTTTTTTCAGATGAAAATGATATAAGAAAAATTAGTGAATATTTGGCTATAAAAAATAGCACACCTATCCAAGCCAAATTAAATACATGTATAGCAAATAATGCTACCACCCACACTAAAACCCATGGAATTTGAGTTAACAATGCCAAAATTGGTATAATCATAATATATCCTCATCAAATGATTTACATAATTAAATGCCTACATTCAGTGTTGCACCTTACACTAGCGGATGCCAATTTAGTTTTTTATACAACGTTTTTAAAAATTTATAATAAATTGCCCGGCCATAAGACTAACATTCTAAAGCACCCACTTTTTGCGAAAATTCGCAAAAAACAGCATACGTGTTGTGATATGCCTCATGTATATACATTTTTTATTGCATTTGTTGTTAGTGAAATTTAGCTCTTAATTAGCATTCTAAAATTATTTCATCTAACTTGCAACTTATAAGCTTAATATTCTATTTAATTAATATCATCTTTCAATAATGAATGGTATTTTGATCATCAACGGATTTATTACGCCAATAAATTGCATCTTTATATTTTCCTAATTTACTATATATTAATGATAATTGGCTCTCAGATTGTATTAATATACTCATATTATCATAATTATCTAGTTGTTTAATCTGGATATTTACTTCATCTATCACTAACTTATAATATTTCATTGACTGATTTAAATCTTCCCTTAGTAACCCTTTATTTTGAAAGAATATTTTTGCCAAATAAAATTGTGCAAGAATTATATGATATTGAGTAATGTCTGGTAAACCAACTTGAAATTGAATATTTGATACTTTTGTATACCAAAATATAGTTTTTTCATAATCTTTATTAATAATATTAGATATTCCATCATGGTATACAGCACCCACCATATACTGACAACTTGGTATATACATATATTCAATAACTGAATCGCTACTGTATTTCTTTGGAATATCATTCTGAGCTATACTGAAACATATATCAAAACCAGATTTTTTAATTTGTGGATCTTTATTTCCTAAAAGATCTATTGCCGTCATATACAATCGAGATAATGATATAGCCTCAATATTATATTGATTAACAATAGATTCATATTCTTGCTTTTGTTGTTTTGTAACATTACTATTATTAATTAAAAAACTCCAATCTTCGTCTGATAAGGGCGATGTAACACTTTCACCATGTTGTGCATACCATAAATCCGAACTAACCTTCCCTCGCAAATACTTTACTCTTAAAGCCCTCTTCTCTGATAAAGATTTTTCATGTATAGTTTCACTTCTATTATAATAAACTTTATGTCTGCTATTGTATTTTACTGAATCTATTGTTGAAGTAAATAAATTAATAAAAATAGAAACTATTATACTAATTATTGGACCAAATAAGATTAAACAAGCCATAGCTAAGCCTAAAAATTCTATGTTGTCTTGTCTTTTGTTCTTGTAATGATAGATTAAATAACAGATTATTATAAAATAGACTAATCCAAAAATTTCATAAAAAAATTGGGTTTTCATAAATATTAATTAAAAATTTTATATTTTCTTAACTTCATTCGTCCGAACCTCCATTTTAGTTCATCTATTTGAGTCTTACGTTTCTTATTTTGGGGTTTAGTAATAAGCTTATTAATTTTTTTAAAATAAAAATCTTCTTGCCCGCGACGGGCATTTAAATATTTATCCTTAAAATTGCAATCTTCTTTTAACCAACGATAAAAAGTATTTTCACTTAATTTCAAATATTCTAAAGAACTTCTAACGCTATACCCTGATTTTATGAACATTAAAATCTGCATCTGGATTAAAAATTTATTCTTCAAAGGTTTTCTTGCCATAATTATACACCATAAAATTAGAACTACACGCACGCGCGCACGTGATCGCGCGTAATAGTGGGAATAAATCATAATAAAACCCTTTAAAATTAGTAATAACAATAGGTTTATTATTTCCACACCTCTAAAATAATTAATATAAAGTTAGCACTACAAAACATTATGGGCTAAATTTTATTTTAAAAAGTTTTACAGAATTTATGGTAGTTGGGTAGTCAAATCCATGTAAACCCTTCGTAATACTATATTAACCAATACCACCATAAGTTATAAATAGTAAATTTTTAGTAAAATTTTAATTAACTACTAAAGACTATTAAAATACTACCATAAACTTACTAAGGTAAACCTTCTAATTCATTTAACGCCAAGATTTCTTGGAAATGTTACTACCTTTACTACCATACTATTTAAATTATTTATTTTTTATCAAATATACCAAAGTTGGATATCCTTTTGGCTTCTCAGTTTTAAATCCTAAATTCCGTAATCTGTTAGCCACTGTTTTAATCGTAGGACATTTATACCCACCTTCATCAGCAAATTTTTTTAATTCCAAATATAATTCTTTTAGTAAAACGGACTCATACTCATGTGAAATATATTCATATTCATTTACCCACATAGCAACCACATCACTCTCGAGCTTATATTTCACCATAATTTCATCGGATTTCCTACACTGGCTAAACTTTTGGTTTTCTATAATTCGTTTTGTTCCTTCTATAACCCAATTTAGAACTCCTGGCAATTCGTTGCTAATTATCTTTCTAGCTAATTCAGGGTCAGACTCTTCTTCACTTATTGTTTGATCAAATGCAACTATAATAAACCTCCGAAAAAAACCATGAGTATGTTCAACATCTGCGGGCAAAGTATTTGCATTAAAAATTAATTTTGCGTAATTATCTATAGTAATTGTGTTTTTATATAATATTTTTACCTGGATTGCTTCTCCACTCGCCATTCTCTTTATTAAATCATGAGCCTGGTCACCTTTAGCATTAATTTCTGGTGCAAAATTAAGCAGCTTATTCATAAGATGAAATC
>CALFYC010000195.1 GCA_937952895.1 uncultured Neisseriaceae bacterium | reverse complement strand
ACAATGATGGATTGATGCGTGACCGCTTTATTCCAGCTATTGAATTGATTAAAGAAAAGCTAGAAATAATTCAATTAAACACTCATTTAGATTATAGAGCTTATCACCAATCATTTAACCAACTATTTTTTATTAAGGATGATGAAAGCCCAACCCAATTAAATAAAATCTTTAACCATATTGCAAATACTATAACTACAGACTCTGCTATCA
Source organism: uncultured Neisseriaceae bacterium (assembly GCA_937952895.1). Taxonomy (GTDB): domain Bacteria; phylum Pseudomonadota; class Gammaproteobacteria; order Burkholderiales; family UBA11063; genus Aquella. Next base: position 11,137 of record CALFYC010000195.1, on the reverse strand, counting down.
CTATTCAATCTAGATTAATAAAATGTATCAAGAATAGTAAAAATGCTATTTGGTTCAACTTTGATATAATTTGTGGAGATCAACGTAGCCAAATTGATTATTTAGAACTAATAAAAAAATATGAATGGTTTATAATATCTAACTTACATATTCTAGATGCAAAAGATAAGGATCAAGCACGTCGTTTTACACTATTTATTGATATTCTTTATGATAATAAATGTAAATTAGCTCTAGAAAGTAGTATTGAATTACATGAGATATATAAAGAAGGTGACTTTGTTGGGGAATTTAGTCGCACTTTAAGTCGATTACGTGAAATGCAAACAAAAGAATATTTAGAACAAAAATACATTGGTAATAGTTATAGGTAAAAATTTTATGAGAAATACAAAATATTTAAAAGATTATTCAATTCCGAATTATTTAGTAAACAATATTGAACTTATTTTTAAAATTATTAACGAAAATAATGTTGAAGTTACAAGTATTACTAATTATTATAAAAATCCAAATAAGACTGGGTTAAATGAGTTAACTTTAGATGGTGAAGCCACTCTTATCTCATTGGAGTTAAATAATCAAATCTTAGAAAAACATAGCTACACTTTAGATAACAATGAGTTAACCCTTACGGAACTACCTGAAACATTTGTGTTAAATGTAAAAACATTCTTAAACCCCAATGCCAATAAAACTTGTATGGGGCTTTATTATAGTCAAAATACATTTCTAACTCAATGTGAACCTGAAGGATTTCGTAAAATCACTTATTACTTAGATCGCCCTGACGTAACAGCCTTATTTACCACTAAAATCATTGCCAAAAATGATACCTGGCCCACTCTACTTTCTAATGGTAATAAAGTTACAGATACACTAGATAACGAAGGTTTTAGAAGTGTCACCTGGATTGATCCATATAAAAAACCAAGCTATTTATTTGCATGCGTTATTGGTAATTTGGCTGTTTTAAAAGATAATTATGTGACGAAAAGTGGTCGAAATGTCACTTTAGAAATTTACACTGATCAACAACTAATTCCACGCTGCCATCATGCTATGGAATCACTTAAACGCTCATTTAAATGGGATGAAACTCGATTTAATTTAGAATATGATTTAGATAGTTACATGATTCTAGTTTCTAATTCATTTAATATGGGAGCAATGGAAAATAAAGGTTTAAATGTATTTAATAGCAAATATGTAATAGCAAATCCCGAAACCGCAACAGATATCGACTTTATTAATATTGAAGCAGTGATTGGGCATGAATACTTTCATAACTGGACCGGTAATCGGGTAACATGTAGAGATTGGTTCCAATTATCTTTAAAAGAAGGGTTAACCGTTTTTAGAGATCAAGAATTTACTTCTGATTTGCATAACCGTACAGTAAAAAGAATTGATGACGTAAAAAGATTACGTCAATCACAATTTACTGAAGATGGTAGTCCATTAGCTCATTCTGTGAGACCTGAATCATATCTTGAAATAGGTAATTTCTATACTTCAACAGTATATAATAAAGGTGCAGAAGTAGTAAGGATGTATCAAACAATTGTTGGAAAAACTGGTTTTGAAAAAGGTTTATCGCTATATTTAAAAACCAATGATGGATTAGCTGCAACTTGTGAAGACTTTGCTAAAGCGATGTCTGATGCTAATGATTTTGACTTTACTCAGCAATTTATGCTATGGTATTCTCAAGCTGGCACTCCTACAGTAAATGTAAAAGATTTCTATAATGAAGAAACTCATGAATATATTTTAGAATTTGAACAGGTTATTCCAGATACACTACAACAAAAAAATAAACAACCGATGTTAATTCCTATTTGTGTTGGTTTAATTAATGATCAAGGTTGTGAGTTAAATCAATTAAATCCAATTAGTGGAAAATATACTATAAATGAAAATGGTCTTGTTTTATTATTAGATCAAACGAAAAGTAAATTTGTCTTTAATAATATAAAAACAAAACCAATTCCATCTTTATTACGTCAATTTTCTGCCCCAATTAGATTAAACTTTGATTATACCGAAAAAGATCGATTATTTTTAATTAATTATGACAAAGATGAATTTAATTGTTTTGAACATGTCCAACACATTTATAAATCAATAATAATAAAAATATATGAAGCATTACTTAATAAACAATCGCTAAAAAATGTAATTAGTAAAGAGTTTTTACAAAGTTTAAGCAAATTAATTAATAATCAAAATTTTGCACCTGAATTTAGAGCATTAGCCTCTTTAATTCCGTCATTCAATGAAGTTCTAGTAGAACATCATGACATAAAGCCTGAGATTTTATATAAAGCAATTACCATTTTAGCGATGGAAATTGGAGAACAACTGTTTGATAGCTGGATTGATTTATATAATATTAATCTTAATATGCACTATAATTTTAAAGATCATGGACGTAGAAGTCTAAAAAATTTAGCCCTCTTTTATATTCAACAAGACTTAAATAATAAATTAGAAAACCCAAGCACACTTCAATTAATGGAAACTATGCTACTTGGACAGTATCACAATTCTGATAATATGACAGATAGCGTAGCTGTTCTTAATGCTATTAATTCTACAGATACTCCTTTACGTGAAGAAATTTTAAAGGACTTCTATAATAAATGGAATAATGATGAGTTAATCATGGATAAATGGTTAAGCATTCAAGCCTTAAGCCCTTTAGTTACCTGTGATGATCTGGATAAATTAATGGTAGATAAAGTCTTTATTGCAACCAACCCAAATAAGATCTATGCTCTACTTCGTACTTTCTTGGCTAATGGTTTAAAATTTAATACTGAAAAAGGCTACTCATTTATTGTTGATAAAATAATTGCTATTGATAAATTTAACCCGTCAGTTGCAAGTATTTTAGCACAAGGATTTAGTAACACTTGTCATTTAGATCAAAATCATCGCTATTTAGCTAAAATAGCCCTACAAAGAATTGTTCAGCAAAAAGATATTTCAAATAATGTTTTTGAAATTGTAAGTAAAATTATTAATGGTTTAGAAGAGTTTGAAAAATAAATAATTTTTAATTAAAGCAGTATGTCATTATGTGTAAAGATTGTTAATAATCCTTCAAATTGGGTAAATATTCCATTTAAAAATTTATTTACCACTAAGATTTCATTATCAACCTAGTCCGACTTTGTGAATGCGTATGAGCTATTAATTTTTGATAGCTTATACACATTATTTTAGGTAGTTAGATAAACATCATAACGAATAGTTTTACCCAGCTTTACATAGCTTACCGGGACATTTTCCACTAATGGCGCCTCTTTATCATCACGTTTTACAAGAATATTTTTTTTAGCAACTATTTTAGCTAAGTTAAAGATTTCCGTCATGTTATCTAATTGATTATTCATTAAAGATTGAACAAGTTGCATATCTTTTTTTGCTCGTGATTTATTTTTTGTATTAAACATTGGATCTAAATAGATTATATCTGGAAGTACTTGATTATTAATTAAGAACTCTAATGCATCACCATAAATTAAAGTTAAATTAGCTTTGGGTATTATTTTATAATTTAGAGCATAATATAAAATAGTAGCTAAAATTGGATGCCGCTCTACCATTATTACAGTATAACCATAATTAGCCATAATTAAAGCATCTTTCCCAAGCCCTGCTGTTAGATCAAAAATTAATAGTGGAGGCTTAGTTTTTATAGCTGCATTTAATAATTCATTAGATGGTCTAATAAATCTTAAATCAGAATAAATATCTCGCACTAAAAATGTACCAATCTGTTGATTAACCAAACTAAGCCCCAGATTACTAATTTCTAAATAAGTATCCTCCCCTATTTCATTAATATTATCAATAATACTAACTTCATTGGTAAAATTCACTAAATCTTCGGCAATTGACAATAATTCTGGTTCTTTAAGATATAATTTATAATTATTCACGGTGATATGGATGATTTTCTAAAATAGTAATCGCACGATATATTTGCTCTAAAATAATAATCCGCACCAGTGCATGTGGAAAAGTTAAATCTGATAATTGCATAACTAAATTTGCCTTAGCTTTTAAATTCTCATGAACACCATCAGCGCCACCAATAATAAATGTAATTAATGAATAATTAAGTGTAATATTTTCTAATTTATTCGCAAATTTAAGGCTATCAAATTTTATACCTTTTTCATCTAATACAATAATGAAACTACCAACTGGAATTTGACTTAAAATCTTTTTAGCCTCTAAAGCCTTATTATCCGTGGCACTTTTGTTAGGGTTTTTATCACTTTTTATCTCAATAAATTGGCAAGAGTATTTGCCACGATTAATGCGTTTTATATAATCATTACAAGCATCATCTACCCAATTGGGCATTTTATTTGCAACATTAATAATGGTAATTTTCATAAATAATTAAACCTAAAATGGCCAATTGATAGTTTTGGGTTTAAAAATCTGCTTTTCATATTCAACATAAGTCAAATATAATCCATCAGGCATAAATGTGGGAGGTGCAAGTTTACGATTTTTACTTTCTAACAAACAAATAAAATCCGAGATACTTAATTTTCCATTTCCAACATAAACTAAAGCACCAACTATATTTCTAATCATATGGTATAAAAAAGCATTGGCGGTAAATTCAAAACGGAGAATATTATTTTTAACATTAATATTGAAATTAGTCATATGCCGAATTGGAGTATTTGCTTGACACATTGATGCTCTAAAACAAGAAAAATCTAAATTTCCAATTAACTGACTTCCAGCTTCTAACATATCATCAAAATTTAATTTAGAATAATACCAACCAACTTTTTTATTTAGAATTGCAGATTGAGTATTTTGAACTAATAGATAGTAGTGATATGTGCGTGAAATAGCAGAAAATCTGGCATCAAAATTATCATCTACATAATTTGCATCATTAATTATAATATCTTTACTAAGTAATGCATTAACTCCGCGAATCCAGCCATTTAATTCACGTTTGGCATCTGATTTGAAATTAATCACCTGATATAAGGCATGAACTCCACTATCGGTCCTGCCTGCTGTAGTAATATCAATCTTAGAGTTAGCAAATTTACTTAATGCTCTTTCTAATTCGCCTTGAATTGTCTTGACTGAACCAACTTGTTTTTGAAACCCATTAAAGCTTGCTCCATTGTATTCAATTAACATTGCAATATTTTGCAATTTTAAATTATCCATGATGCTTAACTAGAATACTAATCATGCGTCTTAATGGCTCAGCAGCCCCCCAAAGTAACTGATCACCTACCGTAAACAAAGTTAAATACTCTTCTCCAAAATTCATCTTATGCAATCGACCAACAGCAATATCTAAAGTTCCAGAAACACTTAGTGGAGTTAAACTATTACGTGTCTCATGTTCAAGATTTGGCACATAACGCACCCATTGATTAGCATTGGTTATCAAATTGGTAATTTCATCTAATTTTAACTTTTGTTTAAGTTTAATTGTTAATGCCTGTGAATGACAACGAAGACTTCCAACTCTTACACATAAGCCATCAATTTTAATTAATTCTTCTTTATTTCCCAAAATTTTGTTAGCTTCAGAAGTGGCTTTCCATTCTTCACGAGTTTGACCATTATCTACCATACGATCAATCCATGGTAATAAATTACAAAAAAGTGGAGCTTTAAAGTGCTCAATCGGTGTTTCATTACCTAATAATTTTTGTGTAATTTCTTTTTCAATTTCTAAAATACTTTTTGCAGGATTATTTAATACTTCAGATAAATAGCCACTTAAAGAATTACTTTGCTGTAAAAATTCTCTCATATTATTAGCCCCAGCCCCAGATACAGCCTGATAAGTCATAGAGCTTACCCATTCTACTAAATCATTTTTGATTAATCCATCAATGGCTAACAGCATTAAACTTACTGTACAATTGCCTCCCACAAAGTTTTTAACTCCAGACTTTAATGATGTTTCAATTATGTCTAGATTGATTGGGTCTAAAATAATCACCGCATCATTACTCATCCTTAAGTAAGAACTAGCATCAATCCAATAGCCAGTAAAACCAGCATTTCTTAATTTGGGTAATATTTCCTCTGTATACTCACTACCTTGAGCTGTAACTATACAATCCAAAGATAATAAACTCTCAAGATTATAAGCATCTTCTAATGTTGCAAAACCATTTTTAACTGTTGGAGCAACTCCACCTATATTTGATGTTGAAAAGAAAATTGCTTGAATTTTGTCAAAATCATTTTCTTTTAGCATACGATCTAGTAATACAGAACCAACCATCCCGCGAATACCAATAAAACCAACTTTTAACATAACTATCTCAAATTAACTGTAACAAATTTTTAACAACATACGATGAACGATGTGCCACCATATCCTTTAATTGATTAAATGAATGAATTGCTTTATCACTACGCCCAGCCATATCAGATAAAGCACGAACCACAATGCATGGAATTTTATTTAAGTAGCACGTATGAGCAACCGCAACTCCTTCCATCTCACAAGCTAGCGCATTAAATTGCTTATGGATAAAAGTCGCTTTCTCTAAATCATTAATAAATTGATCTCCTGTTGCAATTCGCCCAGTAACTATTTTAAATTCATAGTGACTAATTGATTTTGCATGTTTTAATAATAACTCATCACTTGGAAATGCGAATATATCCATTCGCGGAACTTGACCAATTGGAATACCAAATTCAACCACATCCATATCATGATGTACTAAATCATTGGCAACAACTACATCACCAAAATCTAATTCTGGTGATAAATTTCCAGCAACTCCAACATTTATAATATATTCTAAATTAAATCTAGTAATAATATACTGAGTATGAATTGCTGCATTAACTTTACCGATTCCACATAAAGTCAAAATTACTTCATGTGAGTTATAATCTAGTTTGTAAAAAGTAAAACATTTGTCAGTAATTGTTTCATAATTAACATTAAAAGCGGTAATAATACTATCTAATTCTTCTTGCATAGCGCAAATTATACCTATTTTCATACCTACCTTTTTTATAACTACTTAACTTCAAATACTTTTGATTTCATAACGATTTCATCGTTTAACTCAATTCCAATTCCTGGTAATTCTGGAACTTCCATATATCCATTTTTAGGCTGATAATCTTGATTACATAATTCACGGTTCCATTTTTTTAAAGCATATGTGTGGTGTTCATGAATATAAAAATTACTAATAGCAGTTTCTAAGTGTAGTGATACAGCAGTTGCAACTGGTCCGCCACATACATGGGCCTGAACTTGAATATCATACATATCAGCATAATCACAGATTTTTTTTGCTTCAGTAACCCCACCACAAAGACCAATATCAGGCTGTAATATATCAATAGTCTGATTTTCAAAATATGAACGCATACCATGACGTAAATATAAGCGCTCTCCTGCTGCTAATGGCACAGTTAATTTTTGTGCAAGCTTATCATGTAATGCAGAATTTAAATAGTTAACCGGTTCTTCCATAAAAGTACAATTATACTCTTCAGCAACTTCACGTCCAATTTGAATAGCTGAAGTCGCGCCAAGAAGACTATGGCATTCAAGAAAAATATCAACTTTATCACCAACCACATCGCGAATTGATTGCATCCTGGCTTTTACTAAGTCAAGTAAATCAGCTTTAAATAACTTTGTTAAATCATATAAAGTATTACCATTTTTATCATAAAACATCGGGTTTACTTTAACTGCATCATAACCATCTTTAAGAGCTTTTTCTGCAGCCATCCCATATTCATGAGGCTCAATTAATTTTTTAGGTTCCATATCCCAATCAAACTGTAATTGGCTTGCATAAGTTCTTAATTTTGAATTAACTTTACCACCTAATAATTGATATAAAGGCACATTTAAAAATTTGGCTTTAATATCCCACAATGCAGTATCAATAGCACTCATTGCCGCATAAAATACAGCATTACTACCTTGAGCCCAAAATCCTTCGCGAAACATTTTATTCCATAATAACTCCGTTTGAAATGGATCAAAACCAATTAAACGAGCTTTTACAATCTCATGAATCATATTACTTGCCGCACTATGACCCCAATCGTATGCTAATCCAGCCTCCCCCACTCCAGTTAGGCCATTATCAGTGTATACTCGAATAAAAACTGGATGCCATTGTGGACGATCTGGACAAAAAATATCAAATATTTCTACTTTATCAACTTTCATTAATAAAATTCCTTAACTTAACTATAGGAATGTACTATATCATAATCAGTGGTTTACTTAATAATTTGCAAAGATATTGTAAATTCATTACAATCATGTAATAAGGTTTTTAATTAAGGTAATTAGTATGCCAATTATGGTTATTTCAGGAGGCTCTTCTGGAATTGGGCTTTCTTGTGTGAATAAATTTCTTAAAAATGGATATATCGTTTATAATTTAGATATTTTAAATACTACTCATCCAATCAATTCAAATAATTATAAGTGGTTAAAAACTGATGTTGGATCTCATAAAGAAATTAGGGAATCTATAAAAAATATATTACAAGAAATAAATAAGATTGATATATTAATTCTCTCAGCTGGGAGGCACTTATCTGCAAACATTGAAGATTCAAATGATGAACAGCTAAATGAACTTATTAATGTAAATTTAAAAGGCGCATTTTGGTTAATTCAAGAAACTATTTCTAATATGAAAAATAACCTAGCTGGCAATATAATCACTATTGGCTCGGATCAGGCATCAATCGCAAAATATAATTCATCAATTTATGGGATGACTAAAGCGGCATTGTTAAATCTTACTAAAAGTGTTGCCTTAGACTATGCAAAATATAATATTCGAGCTAATTATATTGGAGCTGGAACTATTGATACACCTTTATACCAGAAAGCTATTGACCTTTATTCACAAAAATCAGGGATTTCACTCACAGTGATTGAGAATGATGAAGCATTAGCACAACCAATCGGCCGAATTGGGAGGCCAGAAGAGGTTGCAGAACTTACATATTTTTTAGCTCAAGATTCTGCCAAATTTATAACCGGAGCATTAATTCCCATTGATGGTGGTTATACCACTAGATAATATTACAGGTAATATATGAAAATTATTGATAGTCATGTTCATTTTTGGGATTTAAGCCAAAACATGAATTCTTGGGTCTTAAAAGAAAATAATCCAGCATTAACAAAAAATTACTTACCACAAAATTTAATCAGCTTATTTAAAGATAATTTGGATGGAGTTTTGCATGTAGAAGCGCATGATTCAAATATTTCCACTTTTAAAGAAATTGAATGGTTAAGTCAAATAATCAAAGGAACTCCAAATCTTAAATATGCACACATTGCATATCTTGATATTACACTACCTAATCAAGATTTTGTAACAATGTTAAAAGAACTTAAAAAATATCCACAATTAGTTGGGGTGCGCCATATCCTATCTTATAATCCAAAATTTCATTATAGTCCCTGCGACTTCGATTTATCTAATCATAAAAATATTCCAAAGAATATTGAATCTTTGGCATCACATGATCTAATTTTTAATTGCCAAATGTATCCATACCAATTAGAAAATATATTACCCGTTATTGCTTCATCTAAAGTTAAATGTGTAATTGATCATATGGCTTTACCTGCCTGGAATAAATATGAAGATGAGGACTATATACTTTGGCATAATCTAATTGAAAAGCTTATTGATTATGATACTATTTCTTTAAAATTATCTAGAATGGATAATTTTAAAGATGAAACTGAATTTAATAATATTCTTAAATTTTGTTTTACCAATATACCAATAACTAAATTAATTTATGCAAGTAATTATCCAGTTTCATATACAGATAATTATAACTATTGGTTTGAATATTTAAGTAATATGAAATTATCTGATAATGAGAAAAATTACTTATTTTACAAAAATGCTTTTAATCTTTTTTTTAACAAAATTTAAATTTATATATTCGTTTGTTAGGATGTAATTAATGAAAACACTTACGTTTAAAACTATTGAAAATAATATTAAGAAAGCTAAAATTAATGATGAAAAAAATCTAAGGAAGCAACTTGCCTATTTATACCGAATTTTTGATTATTATGGTTGGTCGGATCTTATTGTAACCCATTTATCAGTTAGAATTCCTAATGAAAATGCTTTACTAATTTTACCATTTGGATTATCATTTAAAGAAATCACTCCTGATAATTTAATTAAGGTGGACTTTAATGGAAAAATCCTTGAAAGCAAATCTGGATTTCAAATTAATCAAAATGGCACCACGGTCCATCGTGCAATTTACGCCAATTGTCCCGAAGTTAATTGTATTTTACATACACATTCACATTATGGGGTGGCTGTATCCGCTTTAGAAGAAAAATTAATGCTCTTAGATCAAATTGGGATGATGTTTTATAATAAAGTAGGTTATCATGATTTTGACACCTTGTTTATTAATGATAATAATCAACAAAAATTAATTAATGATATGCAAAATAAACAATGTATGATTCTTAAAAATCATGGTTTATTAACTGTTGGAACAAATATTGCTGAAGCATTTTGGTTTCATTATTATTTAGAAACCACTTGTAAAATACAGATTTTAACAATGTCAGCTGGTGGTAAAATTCATTATCCGAAACCCGAAGCAGTTGAAAATACCGCAGGTAAATATGAAAAATGGCGAAATAACAATGATCATATATCAGTTAGTGATAGCGAATTATTATTTGATGCTGCTAAACGCCAAATAAATTATGTTTTTGATTAAATTTTAAACTAGTATATTTTATCTTGCACTCTAAATTAACTAAAAATATATAAATCATTAAAAAGAAACTCACTCTTTATTGATTTTTCTAAAATTTAGCTTACATTCAATTAATTATGTTAAGTGTAATTTACCGTTAATTGAAGAATTTGATACAGGATAAGTATCCGATTCTATATGAAATTGGGTCACTTTGATGATTTGCACTACTTATAAGAGTGCAAATCATTAAAGCTAACCATTAATTTTATTCAAAATCAGATTCAGAATAAGGTTCCGAATGGCAATATCCACTAGGAGCTGTTCCACCACAATGAACTTCAACTCCTTGACCTGCTATTTC
>CALFYC010000194.1 GCA_937952895.1 uncultured Neisseriaceae bacterium | reverse complement strand
TGATCGTGACTGGAGTTCAGACGTGTGCTCTTCCGATCTGCAATTTCAATTTGCCCATTGATGTTACATCCTCCACCAATTTGACAAAATTTACCAATCTTTGTACCACCTGCAATTCCAGTACAAGCCGCAATTGCAGTATGAGCACCAATTGTAATATTATGCGCAATTTGAATTAAATTATCTAAAATCACACCATCTTCAATTATTGTGGGCTGTAGTGCTCCACAATCAATAGTAGTATTTGAACCAATATGCACTTTATTACCAATAATAACTCCGCCTACTTGAGGAATTTTATGCCAATGTTTGTTTTTATCTGGAGCATAACCAAAACCGTCAGAACCAATTACTGCCCCACTATGAATTACACAATCATGCCCTATAGTAACCACATCATAAAGAGTAACATTTGGATATAATTTGACATTATCTCCAATTACTATATTATCTCCAATTACCACATTAGGATAAATCTGACAATTTTTACCGATTTTAGTATTTGCACCAATGACCACATAATCAGCAATAGCTGCATTTTCACCTACTGATGAATTATGTCCAATCACCGCAGTTTTACTTATTCCTTGTGATAAGTGCTTAGCTGGATGAAATAAACTACTTACTTGACTGAAATATAAATAAGGATTATTGGTAATAATCTTGGGTAAATCTGTCGCTAATGCATCTTCTTCATTAATAATAATTGCACTTGCTAAACAATTCGCTAAATCTTTTTTATACTTTGTAGCCGTTATAAAAGTAATTTGTCCATTTGTCGCTATATTAGTTGGTGCAATGCCATTTACTTCAACATCATCACCCTCTAAACGTCCGCCAAATTGACTAATTAATTCAGATAATTTATATCTCATGTTAATCCTAACTAAACACTTAACTTTAACAATTCAAAAGTTAATACCCAATATTATATTATTTTGTAACACTAGGTGCAATGGGTTGTTGCAATTGATTACCTAATGGCTGTTTTTCAACATTATTTAATTGTTCAATTAACTCTTTACTATCAACTGTCTTTAATTGTTCAATTACTTGATCAGTTAAATCATACTTAGGTTTTACATATACTAACTGATTTGATGTTAGAACTAAATCATAACCACCTTTATCGCTAATATCTTTCAAAATATCATTAGCACGCTTTAATACTGAGGCTGAGGCAAAATCCTGAGCACGCTGTACAGTTTGTTGAAATATTGTATATTTCTGTTGAAACGACATTTGATCTTTTTGGTATTGTGGCTCTAATTTTTCTAAACTTGCACGATCACTTGAGGATAATTTATCCATACTTGGTGCTTTTTTCATAATTGCTTGTAATTTAGTTTGTTCTGCCAATAAATTTTCATTCATTTTTTGCAATTCTTTTTGTTGGGGCTCAAATTTAAGTTTAAGCGCATTTTGTAATGCTATTGCTGGTGCTGATTTTGCAAAAATTTTACTTACATCAACATATCCTAATTTGAAATCTGATGCATATGTAACGGAAACTATAAGCCCCATGCTTGCAAATAATAATTTAATTTTCATAACTTTACCTCACTAAAAAATTAAAAAGAAGAACCTAACATAAATTGAATTGGTTGTAGATTATCATTAGGTTGATTAAATAATGGTAAAGCATATACCACTTTAATTGGACCTAATGGAGAAATCCATGTAACACCTACGCCATAACTTGCGCGAAATGATTGCTGTGGAGTCAATCCAAATGAACTACCGCCCCATAGCGCCCCCATATCATAAAATAAACTTAATCTTACACTTTTTTCTTCTTTAACTCCAGGCATGGGGAATAATAACTCATTCGTTAAAATCGCCTCATTAGTACCTCCAAGTGATGATCCGTCGGTATCTTTAGGGCCTAAACTAGAAATATAATATCCTCTGATCGATGTAATACCCCCAGCATAGAAGTTTTGATAAAATGGCACAATTGCTGAATCTCCATATGGATTAATTGTACCAAATGTTCCATTGGTTTTTAAAGTAAAATCATCATTTATGGGAGTAAACCAAGTATTTGTTGAAGTAAAACGGTAATACTGCGCACCAACACCTGGCAAAGTCATGTCGCCAACCTCACTAAATAAAGCACCTTTGGTTGGCCATAATGAACTATCTGTGGTATTTCTAACCCACCCAATTGAAAATGGAACCTCATTTACTGAATTACCAAAATCATTAGTAAATTCAATAAAACGTAATGGCACAAAATCACTAGTAAAACCAATTTGGTTATTTTCAAAACCTAAACTAAAATTAATTTTATCAAATTCTGAAACTGGAATCCCAGTTCTCACTTTACCTCCAATTGTTTGTGTTGTATATGGGCTAATACCTGCATTATTTGGCGTATAGTTATTATCATAAATATCGTAACCTAAACTTGTTCCATTAGCTAATGCATATGGATCTGTAAAAGATAGACCAATGCTTTGATTGATTAAACTGGTTGATGCATTAAGTGATGCTGATTTACCTGAGCCAAACAAATTCGATTGAGATAAAGATCCATTTAATAATAGCCCCTGACCTTGCGCATAACCAACCCCAAAATTTACACTTCCCGTATTTGTTTCTTCAACCTTAACTGCCATATCTACTTCATCATTAGCACCCGGAACTGGGGTAGTTGTTACATCCGTTGTTTTAAAATAACCCAATAAGTTGAGTCGATCTTTTGATCGCTGAATTTGACTTGCATTGTAAAGAGAATTTTCTTGTTGCCTTAATTCACGCCTAATTACTGTATCGCGGGTTTTATCATTTCCAGAAATATTAATTTGGCGCACATAAATTTTCTTACCTGTATCAATAAAAAAAGTATAGCTTACTTGGCTTGCTTTGTTATCCACTTCAGGGACTGGATTAACAGTTGCAAAAGCGTAACCATAATCTCCAAGCTTATTTTTAATATTCTCAATACTTTTATTTAAATGATCTTGATTGACCACAGAACCTGGCTTAATATCTTTAACCATATCTTGTAATGAAGCCATCGGAACATTTTTACTATCGCCGGCAACCTTTACATTTTTAATTCGATATTGCTTACCTTCATATACATTTATCGTAATGTAAACAGATTTTTTATTTGGAGTTAATTGCACCTGGACTGAATTAATTCTAAAATTGATGTAACCTCGATTTAAATAATAAGACCTGACGGCTTCTAAATCGCCATTTAATTTATCACTTGAATATTGATTATCTTTATACCACCAACTTAGAATATTACCCGTAGTTAGATAAATTTGATTTAATAATGTTCTTTGCGAGAAAGTTTTATTCCCAATAAATAAGATTGATTTTATTTTTGCCGGACTGCCTTCATTAATTGTAAAAGTAACACTTACCCGATTACGCTCTAATGGAATTGCCTTAGCATCGATACTAACTGAATATAGTCCATGATTATAATATTCTGATTTAAGACCTAAAACCGCCTGCTCCAAAATACTTTGATCAAAGATTTTACCATCCGATAAACCATTATCTTTAAGCGATTGAACTAACCTATCATGATCAAATTCATGATCTCCATTAATCACTAACCCAGATATTACTGGACGTTCTTGTACTTCTATAATTAGCGTATTACTGTCTTTTTGCTCCAACCTTACATCTTTGAAAAATCCAGTTTTATATAAATTTTGAATAATATCATCGGCTAATTTATCTGTAAGAGTATCTCCCACTTTAACTGGAATATCACTATATACAGCACCAAGCTCAAAACGCTGCAACCCAACAACCTCAATCCGCTTTATCAAAAATGGCGTCATAGCATAAGCTGGATTTACCAAAATGATAAGCCCTATGATAATGATTGCTTGTTTTAATTTATTCATTAAAAATATTAAACCTATTGCTATAATCTTAGTATATCATTATAAATTGCAATGATACTAAGCCCAATTATCAAGCATAACCCTACTTTAAACATAGCTATTCGCATATTTTGAGTAATTTCACGTCTAAATAACCATTCAAGAGCATGCACTATAACATGCCCACCATCTAATACTGGAACTGGTAACAAATTAA
This sequence comes from uncultured Neisseriaceae bacterium, assembly GCA_937952895.1. Classification (GTDB taxonomy): domain Bacteria; phylum Pseudomonadota; class Gammaproteobacteria; order Burkholderiales; family UBA11063; genus Aquella. The sequence continues at coordinate 10,793 of CALFYC010000194.1, read as the reverse complement.
CCACAGCTAAGCTAACGCTAATTAAAGCTAAAAACCCAAAAAATTCTTTAACCCCAATAGATAAAGCACTAGCACCAGCTTTAGCCACCGAAACAGGTCCGCCAATATTATGCCAAGATAAACTTCCAGTCAAAATACCATAAAGCCCAGATAAGTTCAAAATAACAACTCTATAACATTGTTCCATTGCATATTTAACCGAGTCAATAAAGTTATACTGCTGAACAAAACTATTTTTTTCTAGTAACTTCGAGTTTAAGGTAGGCATTATACCAATCTTACCAACCTCTTGTCCATCACGGCTATCTAGGGCTACAGGCACTTTGAGCTCTAGTTTTTTTTGCTGCCTTAAAATGGTAAAATTTAGAATTTTATTTGGTGAATTTTGAATTACTTGTATAACTTGAAACCAATTATCAATGATGATCCCATCAATCATGCTTATTACATCGCCTTCTTTTATGCCAGAATTAAATGCTGGAGCTTTTGGCTCTACATAAGCCACAATTGGTAGATATTGATAAGGGGAAAGTCCAATATCTTCTAAATAAATCTTAGCTACTAAATCATCTTTACGCATTTTAGTCACATCAACTAGATTATTCTTAATCATTCCTTGGTAACTAGTAGTAACTTGGATCTGATTACTTTCAAAAGCTGCCTGACTAAATAAAATATCTGCCGTATGCCATGAATCAGGCTTACTCTGATTGATTGCAAGAATACTTGAACCTTCTTGGATATTAAGCCAATTGATTACTCTATCTTTAGGATTATACGAAGCAATAATTGGCTTTATTTGCGGCACACCGTTTAATGCAATACCTAAATAAATTAAAAATGCCAGTAATATATTAAAAAATGGACCAAAAAAAGCAATTAAAACTTTTTGACCTGGATGTTTGCGATTAAACGCAAACTGTTTTTCATGATCTTTGACGTCCATCTCGTTTTCATCAAGCATACGCACATAACCACCTAATGGAATTGCACTAATACACCATTCATTTGATTTTGTATTAAATTTAACTAATTTAGGACCAAAGCCAATGGAGAATGTTAAAACTTTAACCCCACATAGTCTTGCACAAAGGTAATGCCCTAATTCATGAAACACCACCAAAATACTTATGGTGATTAAAAATGCCAATATTGATAAAATCAAGATTTATACCTTTATATATTTGATAAGAAACATTAAACCAGATAAGAATTTAGTCGTAGTCTTCTTCTAAAGCCTGCTTCATTTTTTGCATAGCCTTAGCTTCAATTTGTCTAACTCGTTCTGCTGATATTCCATATTTTGTAGCTAGTTCATGTAAAGTTAACTGTTGTTCAGGTTCGCTTAACCATCTAGATTCTATTATATCGCGACTTCGTTCATCTAACTCTTCCAAAGCTTTGTTAATTCCAACCGTATGTAACTTATCTTGCTTTTTGAATTCAAGCATTTTATCTGGAGTATGCTCTTCATCCTTTAACCAATCAGCTGGGGCAAATTCATCATCTGCTTCAGCCAATAAAGCAACATCGCCACCCGTTAGACGCATGTTCATATCAACCACTTCAGATCGATCAACGCCTAACTCTTCAGCAATTCGTTGTGCTTCCACCTCAGATAAATTTCCGACATCTTCACGGTGCGATCGTAGATTAAAAAATAATTTGCGCTGATTTTTAGTAGTAACGGTTTTCACAATTCGCCAATTTTTAATCACAAACTCATTTATTTCCGCACGAATCCAATGAATAGCAAACGTGACCAATCGAACATTACGTCTTGCATCAAAGCGTTTAACAGCCTTCATAAGACCTATCGTACCTTCCTGAATAATATCAGCTAAAGGTAAACCATAACCAGAATAACCTCTGGCAATTGATACAACCAAACGCAGATGTGATAAAACTAAATATCTTGCAGATTCAACATCTTCATCATTACGCCATTTTTCGGCTAACTCAAACTCCTCTTTATCAGTAAGTAATGGAATTGAATTTACAAAACTTATATAATTTTCTAGGCTTCCACTCGCAAATACCGGCAAATTCGTCAGAGCAAGTTCATTTTTCATCTAACACCATAGTCATTTGTGAAATTTATTAATCTTACAGAAAATTAAATTATGCACCCATTCTATCTAAAAGATGGGCTTTTTCTTTAATAGTAGCCCACTGATCAGCATCACTTGGCGCATCCTTTTTCGCTGTAATTGGTTTCCAGTTCTCATGCTTAGATAAAACCGCATTTAATTCAATAAAATGCTTTTGATCTTCCGGAACTTCATCTTCCGGGAAAATCGCCTCAACTGGGCACTCAGCTACGCATAAAGTGCAATCAATACATTCGTCAGGATCAATTACTAAAAAATTTGTCCCTTCACGAAAACAATCAACTGGACACACATCGACACAATCAGTATATTTACAATTAATACATGATTCAGTAATTACATAAGCCATGTTTTACCTCTTATTTAATAATAATTAATTATCGTCTTTCAACAGCAAGTGCAACCCCCATGCCACCACCAATGCATAAAGTAGCTAAGCCATTTTTAACATTACGGCGATTCATTTCATGGAGTAAAGTAACTAAAATTCTACAACCTGATGCGCCAATTGGATGTCCAATTGCAATTGCTCCACCATTTACATTAACTTTATTTAGATCTAAATTAAGCTCTTTATTCACAGCAATAGCTTGAGCAGCAAATGCCTCATTAGCTTCAATCAAGTCTAAATCTGTAATGCTCCAATTGGCTAAAGCTAAAGTCTTTTTGGTTGCATATACTGGCCCCATTCCCATAAAGGCTGGATCTAAACCCGCTGATGCATAAGCTTTTATAAAGGCTAAAGGTTTTAATCCTAGCTTATTTGCTTTATCGCTACGCATTAGCATTATCGCAGCAGCCCCATCATTAATCCCCGATGCATTAGCTGCAGTCACTGTACCATCTTTTTTAAAAGCAGGCTTTAATTTAGATACACTTTCTAAAGATACACTTTTTTTAATATACTCATCTGCTACAAAATTAATTGGGTCACCTTTTTTTTGGGGAATTAAAATTGGCACAATTTCATCTTGAAACTTACCATCAGCCTGAGCTTTTTCAGCTTTATTTTGTGAATTAGCGGCAAATTTATCCTGATCTTCTCTAGTAACATTATATTTCTCTGCAATATTTTCAGCAGTCATACCCATGTGGTAATTGTTATATATATCAGTTAAACCATCACTAACCATTGAATCAATTATCGTTGCATTACCCATTCTAAAACCATCCCTAGCACCAGCTAATAAATGTGGAGTGAGTGACATATTTTCTTGACCACCGGCAATAACAATTTCAGCATCACCACTTTTTATAGCCTGAATGGCCAAATGGACTGACTTTAAACCAGACCCACATACTTGATTAATCGTTAAGGCTGGAACTTCTTTAGGAATACCTGCTTTTATTGCTGCTTGACGTGCTGGATTTTGACCAGCTCCAGCCGTTAAAACTTGCCCCATTATGACTTCAGAAATATCTGATGGGCTTACTTTAGTTTCATCCAAAATTGCTTTAATTACACAACTGCCTAAGTCAGCGGCAGAAATTTTAGCAAGACTTCCCATAAAACTACCGACTGCAGTTCGTTTTGCCGCCACAATAACTATATCACTCATATAACATCCTTATCTTGTTTTATTTTAAATTAAACCAGCCCAGCTTCAATAACGGGTAGTGCCTTAGCCCTAACGTTTTCGCCAGGTGCATCACATAGTGGCTTAAATTCAGTATTTCCCAAAGTTTTTTTTGCCTTAACTTGCTTACCTGCATAATCAGTTAGCCAAAGATTAAAATCCTTCCACCAACTGCCTGGCATTTCTTTTGCATTTTTTAGCCAATCTTCTGCATTTCTTGGCAAATCTTGATTAATCCAATAATTTCGCTTATCCAAACTTGCAGGATTAACCACACCAGCAGTATGACCTGATGCCCCTAAAACAAACCTTACATCACCCTTAACAAACCTTGTGGTGTTATAAGCTGAAATCCAAGGCACAATATGATCTTTTTGCGCAGCAAATAAATACATTGGACAATCAATTTTGTGTAGATCCATTTTTATGCCATCAATTACCAATTTATCATGAATCAAATCATTTTGTGAATACAAACGTTTAAGCAAAAATGTATGCAATGGAATTGGCAAATCAACTACATCATTATTCCAATAAAGAATATCAAAGGCCTTAGGTGTTTTACCTAATAAATAATTATTTACCCAATAATTCCAAATTAAATCATTAGCTCTGAGTGTTGAGAATGTTTGAGCAATGATACGCCCAGACATCGTCCCTCCAGTACTTCTGGCTTCTTTTAATAACAATAAATCACGATTAATAAAGAATTTAATATCACCAGGGTCCGTATGATCAAGCATTGTTGTCATATGTGACATTGATTTAATCCAATCTAATTTACGTGCCTGCATTACTAAATATGCCGTAGTTAAAATAATTCCACCAATACAATATCCTAACGTATTGATTTGCTCACATTTGCTAATTGCACGAACTACTCGCACTGCCTCAATAACACCTAAATTTATATACTCTTCCCAGCGGAAAGACTTGGTTGCTTTATCTGCAGATTTCCAAGAAATTAAAAATACAGTATAACCTTGCTCCACCAAAAATTTAACTAATGAATTTTCTTGCTGAAGGTCTAAAATATAGTATTTATTAATGCAAGGCGGGACAATTAATAGGGGCACTTCATATACTTTCTCAGTAGTTGGTGAATATTGAATTAATTCTATTAATTCATTCTTAAATACTACTTTGCCTTCTGTAACTGCTAAATTTTTTCCCACTTCAAAATTTGATTCATCGGTCATTGCAATATAACCATTTTGGGCATCTTGTAGCATATTTCTAAAGCCAGTTAGCAACGACTCTCCTTTAGTTTCAATAGCACCTTTAATGGCTTCCGGATTAGTAAATGGGAAATTACTTGGTGAAATTGCATCTAAGTACTGTGACATAAAGAATTTCATTCGCACCTTAGATTCTTCATCCATTTCTGCCTTAGAAATAAAATCCAATAAGGTATTTGACATGCTTAAGTAACTTTTTTTAAGATAAGCAAAAAATGGATTATTATGCCAATCCGGATCTGAAAATCTTTTATCGCTATCATTTGCCATATTTGATTTGATATTGGCAAAAAAATCTTGCCATAAACTTACTTGGTCTTTGTAAAAATTCTGATGAACTTCTAGATATTCTTTAGTATTATCAAATACTTGCTTATACATATCAATTATTGAACCTGGGTGAATATTGGTTTTATTTGTGCCTAGTAAAGTATCAAACCATTCTGCATTTGCCTTGGCTATATCAGAGAATAGACTATTCACTCCACTCTGTTTTTCTTTCATCGAGTATCCTTTTTTTTGATAAAATATCATGTAAGTACATCCGTTATTTTATCATTTACCTACCTTTTATAGTTAACTTTTAATGTTATAATAGCGACAAGGATTAATCAATAATTTATCCATACTGAGGGGTAAAATTTATGTCAAATACAATCGTATGGTTTGATTTAGCCGTAAAGGATTTAAAAGTGGAACCAACTTCTATAATAAATCCCTTAGTAAAATCCTAGATATTATTGAACATAGTGGTTTTACCATGACCGTATTTCCACACAATGATGAAACTAATGTTGAAAGATGCATCTATGAAAAACCTGATTTTGTGCCAAACAAGAGTGGTCTTCTAAGTCAGTTTAATGCTTAAGAACCATTAAAAGAAGCGACTGATGCAACCCTTAAATGGAGGTGGGGTAATTATCCAAATTGAGGGAATTGGACCATATGGATTTCGTTCAATAATTGCAGATTTCTGCGGGAATAAAATGGCACTTTATTCAAAAGCCAATTAGAAATTTCAAATGAAGCCTTAACAATAACAATACCAGATTAGAGACCACCAGAAAGTATACTCATGATCATTAAACCTTCACAAGCTTTATTTACCCAAGATCAAGTTAAAAATTTAGCCAATTCAATTAATTTTTTACATGTCCGTGAATTAAAAACTCTATGTGATAGTTTATCAATTCCTAATTCTGGTAAAAAATTAAATTTAATCAATAGAATTCTTCATTTTGTCAAAACCGGCTTAATTATTAATGAACGACAAATTCCAAAAATTTGTTATGCTAAAAACGACCCCATTCTAAAACTAACGCCAAAAACACTTATTCTAAAGGGACAATATAAGAATGATCTAAAAACTCGAATATTTTTTAAAAATCTGATTGGAGAACACTTCCATTTTACTGCATTTGGAATTGACTGGATTAATAAACGATGGTTAGATGGGAATCCCCCAACATATAGTGAATTTGCTGTAATGTGGCAACAAGAATACCAAAAGCGAAAAATTTTGGGAAGTAAACCTAAAGAAGAATGGGCATATATTGATTTTGTACAAAAATTGATTCAAAAAAAACCATCAATTACTCGAATAGAAATAATCAAAGAATGGCAAGATGAACGAAAAAAGCATAAGCAGATAGTGGAGAAATATATTGTTGAACTTAAAAAATTATTTTTAAAAATCTAGCATTGTCACATAAAGGAACATGGGAAAAATATGATGGCAAGAAACTTTACGTCTTTTACTACACTTTGGGATACACTGACACCTAAAACCGAACAAGTAAAAATTTTAAATGAAGAAAGGATTAGAAGAAATCATTGCCGTGGTATAAGTATTTGTCAAACTATATTTGATGATTTACTTTTTTGTGTAATTTTAACTGGTCAAAAAATAGCAACTTGCATTATGTGTAGGTTGCTATTTATATAATTTAGTGTAATTACATCATGTGTTGGCCGCCATTAATGGAAATTTCAGCACCAGTAATGAATCCGGCCAAATCTGAAGCTAAGAAATCAACTAATCCTGCAATTTCCTCTGGCATACCTAAGCGCCCTACTGGAATGGCGCTAATAATCTTATTCCTAATTTCTTCCGGAACTGCCATTACCATTTCTGTAGCAACATAACCAGGAGCAACAGTATTAACAGTAACCCCCTTACGTGCAACTTCTTGAGCAACTGACATGGTAAAACCATGAATACCTGATTTAGATGCAGAATAATTGGCCTGACCAAATTGACCTTTTTGTCCGTTGATTGAAGAAATATTGATAATTCTACCAAACCCTTTCTCTAACATATCATCGATCACATGCTTAGTAAGATTAAACACACTGTCTAAATTAGTTCGAATAACTTTATCCCAATTATCTTTCGTCATTTTCTTCAACGTTGCATCACTAGTAATTCCAGCATTATTTACTAATACATCAACCGAACCAAATTCTTGCTTTATATTTGCCACTAAGCTCTTACAGGCTTCAAAATCACTTACATCACATTTAAAAATTTTAAAATCAAAACCTTCTGATTTATTCTTAATTAACCATTGATTAGCCTTTTCTTCACTACTAAAAAATGTACTAATTACTGTATGACCACTTTTAGCTAAAATTTTACAAATAGCAGAACCAATTCCGCCTACTCCACCGGTTACTAAAGCAACTTTTTTCATAATCTATATTTTCCCTAATAGCAATTCATTTGAATGCTCAATTGTAAAATAGATATATATTAGGTTGTAGACTTCTTATTGTGCGCTGCCACTATATACCAGAATAAAAAGGGAAAGATGAAATTTAATCTTTTGGGTGATACTTATTAGTATCCAATATTGCATAGTTGGTAATTATTACTCCAAGTGCAATTATAATTCCAAAAATAAACACTTGCAATTTGATAGATTCACCAAGAAAAAACATACCAATTAAAATTGTTATAAAAGGAAGTGTATTCTGAAATACCACAGTTTGAAGAATTCCAATATGGTGTATGGCATCGCTATACCATTTATACCCTATAATAGTTGATAAAACTGAAATATAAAACATAGCCCACCAAAAACTAAATGGCATATGTAAAATTACAGCTTTATGATTGGAATTAATTAAAAATGTAATAAACGAAAACACCATTCCAAAGAATGATGAACCAGTTACAATGGTTACAGAGTCTAAATTACTCATTAAAGCTTTCTTATTTAAAACATTGTATATAGCCATAGTTAACGTAGCTAGTAATGCTAGTTGTTGCCCTATTGAAAACCCACCATTTATTATATTTGCACAAAAATATTTCCCACACAGTATGCTATTTTCATTAATTACACCAATAGTGCCAAATAAAGCAACTAAAATCCCAAATATGCAATTTCGATTAATCTTCTGTTTAAAAACCACACATCCGATAATAATAGTAATACAAGGCGTAAATGCATATAATAGTGCAACATCATCAGCTGAAACATAGGTTTCAGCACTTAAAAAGAAAATGTTGTATAAAAATGAGCCGAAAAAACCTATTATCGCTAAAAATAACCAATTATTCTTAATTAGCTTTATTCCAGGCTTCCCACGCTTGGTTAAATATATTGGCAATAAAACTATTGATGAAATTAAAAAGCGTAAAAACGCTATTGTGTAGATATCAACATCACCGACTAAAAATTTGGCCACATGATAAACACCCGCCCAAAGTCCAATTGCTGATAATAATTTAAAATAGGCAACCATTTTTATTTTTGTAACTTGTTTATCTAACATATGCGTATAAACTCACAAAAAGTACATTTTATATTACTGACTGATAAAATTTTTTCTTCTTTAATTAACTTCCACTCATTGAAATTAATTGAAGGAAAAAATGTCGTTGCATTTGGCACCGGCAATTCAACAATAGTCAAATGCATTTTATTTGCTAATGGCAATGCCATTTTGAAAATATCACCACCACCAATTATACATAATTCGGAATATCTATTATATTCTAAAAGAGCTTCATCTAAACTATTAAATCGTGAAATTCCAGGATAATTAAAATCTTTATTCCTTGAAATCACAATATTAGGCCTACCTGGCAACACACGGCCTATTGATTCAAAGGTCTTGCGCCCCATAATAATTGGCTTACCTAAGGTAACTTTCTTAAAATGCTGTAAATCTTCAGTAATATGCCATGGTAGTTGATTGTCTACCCCAATAACATTATCTTGATTTATTGCAACTACAATTGTAATATTGCTCATAAGATAACTCCAATTAAAAACTCAACAATAAAAAATTTAAATAATTACCTTCTTTTCATCGTTAATTATTAATCTAATTAACCATAATTCAATTAAACTAAAAAAAAACAATAACCCACCCAATGAAGTTTGATTATCACTTGGAACAATTGAAATTAAAGCACTACCTAGTGCGGCCCCACCATTTTGGATAAAAGAGAATACTCCGCCAGCAGTCCCCGCCTTATCCTTAAATGAATGCATTGCTCCAGCCATTGCATTACCATAAATAAAACTTGAAAAAAATGCATAAACGCCAACCATACTTAGAATTAACCATAGACTAACTAAATTATAATATCCAGATATTAATAAAACCGCCCCAGATATCATAATCATGATTGATGAAATTTTAAGAATACTTGTTCTACTTCGTCTTGCTACTATCCACATATTAATAAAGTTTCCCAATATACCCATAACTACAAAGAGAATATAGGTATATCCAAATTGGACTGGTAATAAATGGAGTCGAATCTCCAACAAATATGCAGCTTTAGTTATATAAGCCATAGTTCCCGCAAAGGTTAAGGCTGAAATAATATTGTAAAAAACAAATTGCCGATGTGTGCATATTTCAAAGAAAGTTTGGCAAATTAAACCTAATTTAAATTCAGATAGTGGCTTATTGGTATTTTTAAATTTAAAAATATAAAAACTAAGAATTAAGCCGGCATAAACTACTAAAAATAAAAAGTCTAACCGCCAAAAAGCATAATGCTCAATATAACCACCAACAATTGGGCCAAATATTGCAAATAAGGCATAAGTTACACCCAAAACTGAAACCAATCTAGCTAATCGAATCGGATTATCTTCAATATCCCGAAGAATTGCACGAATAACACCAGTGTAGCCAAAACCAAAACCTTGAATTAAGCGTCCAATAAACATAAATTCAATAGATTTACTAAATAAACATACCAAGCTGCCAATAAAAGCTATAGTTAAAGAAATTATCAAAATAGCCTTTCGACCATATCTGTCTGAAAATGGTCCATAGACTAATCCTCCTATGCTAATACCTAAACTGTGAATAAATAAGGTGAGCTGAACTTTTGAGATTGGCACAACAAAATAGTGTGCAATTGTTGGAAAAGATGGAGTATAAATATCAGCAGAAATTTGCGTAGCTGTAACCGATAATAATAATATAATTATTAAACTATAATTTAATCTTCCCAATTTAATAATTCCAATATATAGTATTTAATGCCACAATTATATTATATATAGCTAAACCACGTATTTAAAAAAATAAGCTGACTAAAAGGTCAGCTTATTTATCTAAATCATTAAGCGATTGACCCTTTGGACGAATCCAGATGGATCATCTAATTGAACACCCTCAGTAATTAAGGCTTGTTCAAAAACCACCAAAGCTAAATCATTAGTTAACACATCATCAGAACTATTTTCAAGACGTTTAATTAAACCATGATTTGGATTAATCTCTAATATTGGCTTATTATTTGGAACATCTTGACCAGCTTGCCGTCCTTCAAGATCCCGATCTGCGGCGAGCTGGGCCGGTAGGGCGCGAAGTACTCGCGCGCCTTCGCGACC
>CALFYC010000193.1 GCA_937952895.1 uncultured Neisseriaceae bacterium | reverse complement strand
TAATATTGATAGAGGTATTCTTGAAGCATTCTCTGTAGTTCTTCCAGAAAGATTTTCATTAGAATTGTATGAAGTATATTCGTGGCAATTTGAAAAATATTTTAGTCTTGATAATTCAAAAAATGATTACGATAATCATGAAATTTACCAAATAAAGCAACTCCAGATGATTCTGCTCCCATAACAGTTTGCCAATCAGTATCAGTTAATTCTTCAAACCAATGTGGTTCTAATTGAACACTGATTAATCCACTTGCAGTATTGCCAGTATCAAAGTCTCTTAAGCTATTGATGGCCATATTTGGTTTTACATCAAGGACTTTATCAGACTCACTTTTAATATACACAATACTTTGTGTTGAATCTGCAAATGATATATCTGTGGGAACTTCTATATATGAGTGTCTGCTATTTGCATATACGGATATTTCTACTTCTGTTGGTTCTGTGCTTTTTTTCATCAATATTGATTTTGCTGAACCAGTTATTGCATCTGTATATATTGCATTGTCTATTGTCAAATATGTGAAATCAGAGGTCTTATCTACATCAAGTAAGTTTTTAGATATTACAACTGCATCCGAAATAACACATGGTATTGCTCCAAACACTATGTAGAATCCATCTACGTCTTCTATTTGAAATCCGCTTGATTCTATATCAACAATTATAATGCCAGTTAATGTATTTACTGTAACTGAACCATTTGGGATCTGACTGTATGTCATTCCTATCTTGGCTACTATTGCACCATATCTATATAGTGGAAAATATTTTGCATACAAGGATACTACGTTTGTGTTTTCTACTTTTGGCACATATTGAAAGTTATTTAAATATGCCCAATCAGATAAACTTGGAAAGCCGCCATTAGCTAGCACGTAATCTGCTAGTGTATATTCTATTGGGCCATATGAGGTTGGATTGGATTCAGACGTATATAGAATGTCTTCGTTTACATCGTAGTCATGTAATTGATTTGTACCATATACAAATTTTTCGTACTTCTTATATATTGAAATATTTTTGTTGTGACGAGAAAACATAACCACATTGAGATTTTCAGAATATACTGGTGAAGTTAAAAATGATCCCGCACCAAATCTATTAAGCCCCCACTCTGCTGGAGGAGTAATTAAATTGTCTGCTACAGAATATAGTCCGCCTGAAATATTATGTATTAAACCATCATTAAATATTGCACTGTCAAAGTCCATCTCAATACTATTAGCCACAACATCATAAGACGCTTGATTTACAAAACCAAAATTAGAACATTCTGCATCTTCAATATTGCTTTTAATAGTAGTGTATTTTTGTTTTGTGCTTTTTGGCTTATTAATAATTACAGCTTCACGGTCATTAGCATGACTGCGAGTTATAACGCTTTGACTGTATTGCACTTTTGTTGTCATATTGTTTTATTCAATTCATTGATTTTATTAATAATAATATTCTTTGTTTGACTATGTATGTCTGCATCATCTGCAACTACTGATGCATTATATGCTTTGTATGTTTGAATATTTATTATTGCTTCTTGTATGGATGCACTAAATTTAACTTTAGTTCCTATACGCGTAAATAGATTTCCACTTACGAAGTCATATGGAGAACTTATGTTATCTAGCGTTGATGAAATAATTGCGATGTTTGGCTGTTGTGGACTTGTTGTAAGATTTGTAATGTATGTTTCGTAGAAGAATTTATTAAGCGGGGTAGGTGAGAGGTCTGTTGTTATATCAAAATTAACCTTTGAATTAAAGTTTGATAACATTGCCGCGTTTCTATATCTCATATCGTCTTTATATAGTCTTGTCTCTATTCCTACACTATTTAATTTAATACACAATATACCAATGGGCATATTTAAAATGCTCTCATCCAATGAGCCTCCTGGCCCATCAACAACAATTCTGTTTGATATTGAAACTGTTGTCAACACTGGAATGATTATTTTAAAGCATGGTGTTATAAGTGCATTATTATTAATTGCTTCAAGTGTTGGTAATATTTTTCTACCAGCCTTATCGTCTAACTCTATCTTGTTCATGCTAATCCAAAATCAAATTGAGTGTAAATATTATTGTTGTCAACTGTGTATCCATCTCTTATAAAGGATATTTCTTTGTATAGTGGAAGGTTGTCAAATTGTGTGCAGTTGGAATTGCTATCTTGTATAAATATACATAATTTATTATTTCTTATAATTAGCTGATTGTCGCCATTTGATATTCCGCTGATGGCAAACTTTCTATAATGTATTTTATTAACGCATATACCAGCTGCGAAATATTGGTCAAAACCACTTACATATAATTTAAATACAATTGGATTTGTGTTCGGTATGGGTGTTGAGAATACTATTTTATCGCTTAGTACTGATTGATTAATCCAAGTGTTGTCATCGAATGTACCGCTCATTACTTGGCTTAAGAATACTCTTTGTTCATCACTTTCTATAACGACTTGTATATACTCGTTACCAAATATCTCTCTTATGTTTCCAAGATCAATAGTAACAACAACCTCATCTCCGATGTATGTGCTTGTCTTGTCTAAGTATATGAAGTCATTATTATTATAACTTGAGTTTACGTTAAGTTGTAATTCTACTGGTATATGTAATTTACCACAATACAATTCGTCATCTTTAAATCCAATTACATCTTCTGATGCAGATACAAATAGGTAGTCTAGTTCTTCTGTGTCAAATATATACTCATCTACTATTGAGTTACCATTGAAGTTGTTGATGAATAATTTAGTTGCATCGTAATCAATGATTGGTTCAAACAGTGCCCCCCTCTTTGTAAATATCTTTTTGTTTACATCTGCAACTATATAGCTATGTCTTGATGACAAGTCTATAAAATTTGATATGTGTATTGTATAGCCTGATTCAATACGACTCAACATTTTGTATGCACCTTTTGTTGAATATGTATATGGACCAGTTACCTCTATCTCTTCATCTATATGCAACCCATGCTCTGTAATACCAGATATGATAACTCTTATTGGATAATCAGAAACGTCTATTGAATCAGTGACCTGTATGTATATGACATTGCTGTTAATAAACAATTGACCTATTGAAGATGTTCCAGTAAACACACTGCTGTATTTTTCATTAAAAAAGAATAAGTCATCCAGTACAATTCCAGAGATTGGAGAATCAGAAAGCTTAGATGTGATGGCTTCACCAACTTGATATATTGCACCATGTGCCAATGTACTGTATGTCGTTCCATAGTCACGATTAACAGCTGTATAAATTGCAGAGATACATTCTGTTGGTAAATACTCAACCACTGAATTAGCAATGTAGTCTTCCATGTTGAAGTATATGCCAGTAAGTGTTTGTGCAACTGGTGCATAGATTTTTGCAAAATTAGATGTTTCAACAAAATTAGCTGCAGACCATTTAGGCATATAAGCCATTAGCCTAGAGTAATCCATGTTAGACAACTGTCTTTCATAGTTAGCTGTAACACCAGTGTACAATACTGTATTAGACATTGCTTACAATCTCTATGTTAATGTTTTCGTTTATTAAGTATCCAAAGCCAAATAGTGGAATATTCAATTCTTCTTCTGATATTAAGAGTGTCCCATCAATTGTTGGCAGATATAATTGTGCATTATAAATTCTAATGTCTTGCGACTCTATGTATTTGTGGACTTCTCTATTCAGGGCTGATAGCAATACTAAGTTTTGGTCATTATATTTATATTTACTTTGGAAGACTTTGATAATAGTGCTTTTAACAAACGTTAAATCATATCCAGCATTCACTAATTTAACATCTAGTTTGATATGGATTGGCTCTGGGATGAACGCATTGTAAATGTATCCAGCTGGTGCGGTATTATATATTTTCCCATTTGCTATATTTAATAGTAAGTCCTCATTTGTTTCAACACCAAGCAAAAACATTTCTCTTGTTAGTATACCAATATTGGCAGCACCAAAAAATAATCTACTATATCCAACGCTTAATACACCATCTATGCCAAGCAATGAATTTGTAATTGCCTGTTCAACAGATGCATAAGGAGAGTTTTTTGTTGTTATAATTCTTTCTCGGTAATCTGTATCAGTCTCTTTTATATTGTAAGTAGTGATATTGGTATTAACAATTAAAACTAAGTCTGATGTATTGGGATTCTGAGAAATGTTTAGTCTAAAACTATCGCCACTTGATAACTCCAATGCGCTATTACTATTTGTAGCTTCTAACTTAACAGACAAATATTTAACAATATCAGATGATGCGATTACTAAGTCTTCTAATAAAGTAATTGTTACATTGTTACCAAGACCTATTCGTGTATTTGCATATAGAAGCACTGTGTCAAATATTAAAGGGTTGAATGTACCACTGATAGATTCTACCTGAATTAATTGATCTGTAGATTGAATTATCACTGAGTTGTTATTCTTTCTGTATGTGTTATATTGATAGCCGTTGCTATCTAATGCATCTGCTGTTGCAGTTGTTGTATACACTTTGGTAACTAGGTTATCTGCAGATTGTGCAAGATTAACTACTTCATCCGCAAAAGCATCTGATATGTTTTTTATTTTTGATGAAGATGAATAATTATTTAGACCAGTGTTTCCTGATATAGCTAATAATAAATTATCGGATATAATATTAGATGATGTTGTTTTAAATTGCATATGTGAAAGTCCTGTTTGCTGAAAAAATAAATGCTAATGCTATTGGCTTTTGCTGTATTGATAATACGGATATTTCTAATTTAAGTAACAGTTTGTCGTTAATCTTTTTAGCAAACAAATTAATATGGTCTTTGCTTAGAAATCCGTCATGCGTTAATGCGTATATAATATTTTTGGTTGCTCTAGATTCAACTTCTTTATTATTTGATAATCCAATTAAGCCATGTATATTTGCGCCAAATTGTTTTTGCAACTCGTAGTCACCATATGCTGTTATGATTCTATCTATGATATTTTGCTTCAATATATCTATAGTGTTTACAGTAGTAACTATGTCACCATTTGTTAGTTCAAAGTCTCCGAATTGATCGAAGACTACATCTGATTTTATTTCAGTCCAGTTCATCTAAGTTTACTCATTGTTGACATAACTATTGCAGCACACTTTGCTAGTCCAGCTATATTTTTAGATGGTACATCTATAATAAATGTTGATATTGGCGTTACGATAGTTGACGGTACACACGAGGCTGCTAATGGATTAAATTTGAATACTCCGCCAAATCTTATATTGCTTAAACTTGTTGTTAATGATACAGGGCCGTTAATAAAATTGCCACTTGTTTTATCACATGCGATTGACATTGCGCCAGATGACATATTGATGCTTTCATCATCTACACCAATAAATGCTGGTGATGTTATTGAATTTCTAATTATCATATGCCACCTAAAGCTTTTGGAAATCTATGACAAGATTTTTCTTTTAATTGTGTTTGTTCTAAGCCAACCACTAATGTTGGTTCAATAGTAGAGGCCACTCTTGATGATATGTCCTCTTTAGATACCATGTCTGGTACAGAATAATTTCCATAACATATCTGACCTTCTTTAACTTTTTCTTCTGAAACTAATTTGGCAATGACTTCATCAACGCCAATAGCTCTAAAAAATTCTAATGATTCTTTTTCTTTTAAAGATAGATAGTCATTATTTGCTCTTGCCCTATAAAGGTCTTCTCTATTAATAACACGAGACTCATAATTACTATTGTTTTCAAAGTGAACCATTCTTGGATAATCTTGTTCAACTTGAACCTTGACCTTAGCGCCAACTAAATATTGGTAGTTCATTATAAGTCTTGTAGCATCTAGATTGGTTGGCAATAAGCATTCAGCCATTGCCAATTCGTCTTCTGGTACATTATATATGTTTCCAAATAATCCAGTATCAACAAACACTTTGTTATTATCTGCGTCAAAAACTTGTCTTCCTTGTTTGCGAACAACGGCATACACGCCGTTGCCCTGTTGAGATATAGCCACTACTATGCCAGTTTGATATGTAGGACGACCTCTATTCATTTCCCATTGAGACTTTACAGCATGCGTTGTCTTACGATGCTTATTACTCATTCTTGTTTTATTCACTTAGACGCTCCATATTTTTCAGCTATTCTATCTACTCGTGTTTGTATTAATTTATTGCTTAGTATATTAAAATCATCACCACGTGATTGATATATGTCTGAACCATAGTTAATTAATTTTCCAGCAGCAGCAATTGATTTTCTAGCTTCTAATGCAAGGCTTTCTGAATATGAGTTATCAGTCCATCCTGCAAGTCCAGCTATGTATGGAGCACCATTATGAAGTAGTGGGAACAATCTTAACGGCTGTCTTGTTGCTTCAATCTCTCTTACTTTTGCCATTGTGTACATTAGCGCAATACCAATTATAACACCTGGAATAAATAATGGAGATGCTATTAATGAACCAACCATTCCTGTAGCCATGCTTAATCCTGTTACGGCTAATCTAGCTAACATCATTCCTAATCCACGTACAGATGCACCTTGAGCAACTCTTGCTTGAAGTATACTTAATGCACTGGATCCAGTTGCACGACTCACATTAAAGATATTGTTTGTAAGCTTAGATGCATTGATTAGTAAATTTCTAAATACGTTACCTCTTGTAGCAGAACTAGCGCCTAAGAATCCAGTTACACCAGCTCTAAATCCAAATCCAGCCCCAGTCAATAACGCAAAGTTAACTAATTGAATTCCCTTCTTTTCAAATGTTCCAAGTTTATTTTGGTCTGGAGCAAACACGCTTTGAAGCTCATTAAATGTTTTAACATCACGCAATGATCGTTCAACAAGTTGTATCACTGGAGAAGTATATTCATTTGCGTTTAAGTAAGAATGAAGAATCTTTTCTCTTAGCTTTTCACTAATCATTGAATATGCTAAACCCATTTTAGTCATCAAATAACTATAAGTTAACATTGCTTCTTCTACATATAGGGCTGGAGTAATCTCTGTAACGAAGCCATTCTCTGTGCTATATGTATGGATGCATTCTTTGATTTTAATAATACCTTTTAATTCTCTTTGTGTGTCATTGATATAGGCAAAGTCACCTCCCTTGATAAATGGATTACCAAGAACTGTGATTTTACCAAGGTACATCTTCTCTGTTTCTTTTCTTAAGCCAACTTGTCCATATCTAAAAGCAGAACCTTTATGGTCAACTCCAAGCATACTAATGTCAAATGTTCTAATTGCTTGTGGCAGCAAGTTATCATCTGCTTGCATTGTATAGTATTGGAAGTCGTCTTCTTTAAAGTCTGACTTTGTTGGATTGTCTTCGAAGTATCTAATGTTGGCTTGTGTTCCAAACTTACTACTAATTTTTAAATCATTGCTAATGATATTATGTTCAGTTGTAAATAGATGGAAGTCTGCTACTGGTTTCAAGTCTCTGAACTTTTCGTTTTTCGCAAACTCTGTATTGTCAAATACTGCTTGTACTTTTGAGCCAACAGAATTAATTAAAGCTATTGATGGAGACTCTGCATAATACAATTGTTCTTTTAGACCAAAGAAGAATGTAGCTCTTTGCTCATAGTTTAGAACTTGACTTCTAGTATTAGGATGTCTGTACTCCATTTCCATTAACACATCCCAAGGAGTAGATTGGTATATTGGGAAGTATGTATGGTAAGACCTATCTGGTGAGAACATAATAGTTAGCAAAGATTTATCTGCTAATGAAAAGTATGGGTCTACACTTTCGATTGGTGGTGAATATGTGTTTGTAAACAACTCACTAGCTGTTGAATGAAGTGGCGGCAAGAAGTTATCGCCATCAATAAATGAATCTGATGAATTCTTTTTACCATTGATTCCAGTTTGAGATGTCGCTGGATTACTTAAAGCTCCAATAACAAGTCCAGCAGTACCAGCCGCTACAGCACCAGGAACTCCATATACCGCTGCACCAATTCCAAAGCCAACAACGCCACCAATAGCTGCATCTTTTGCTCGCGTAGCATTTGTTTCATCTATCTCAGCTGTACTAATTCCATGCAAAATATTTCTTGCATATGGGTTCTTAGAACTGATGATTGGATCTCTGCTGCCAAAATGTTGTATTTCATCAAAGCGCATAACCTCATGTATGATTGAACTTGTAGATGAGTTAAGTGTACCACCAACGCCATGCGGCTTATCTGTTGCATGCTCACGCATAATCATCTCTCTACCATATCCTTCAGCTATAATGGAAAGCATTGACTCTCCTTCAATCTCTGTAATCTCGCCATTGAACACAGTCTCCAATTCATCTGGGTCATTAGAGAATCCCATTCTTATATGGATTTGTGTACCAGCGACAAAGATCGGAAGAGCGTC
>CALFYC010000192.1 GCA_937952895.1 uncultured Neisseriaceae bacterium | reverse complement strand
AAACACTTTGGCAAAAAAATCTTTAATTCTAGTAGTTACACTTCTACTGGGAGTCCATAGCTCACTAGCAGCACTACCTCTATTATTTTACGTTAATTCCTTTGATGCCGAAGTAGGTGATACTATAAGTTTTGATTTGAAATTAAACCCAAGCATACCTGTGTATACTGTAGGCACGACACTGAGCTATGATCCTTCATTACTTACATTCGTAAGCGCTTCAGCAAGTAAAGATATGTTTGCAGTTGCAAAAGTCCCATATGAGCTTACTGACACGACAAATGGCAAAATAAAACGTACAGGCTCTTTTAATACAGCCATTACTTCTCCCACTGAATTCGTAACTTACAAGTTCAAAGCCAAATCAGTAGGCAAGGCAATTGTGAATATAGAGGATGGTTTGGCTTTGGGTGAAGATAATGTAGATATGGGTGTTCAAAAAAAGCAAATAACAGTTAATATTTCTGAGCCTAAAGCTGCTTCGAAAAAAGTAGAAAATATTACACATACAAAAGATGACAATAATCAAGAAGTCAAAGTTGATCTAGTATTAGATCTCAGTGGCCCTACAGCACATGTTCTTGGTCAAGATTATACGCTAAACGCTAATTTGAAAGCTACAGATAAGAAAGGTAACTTAATTGTTGACGCAGTGCAACTTAATTCAACTACTTCGATTTCTGTTGTGTCAAAGTCTGGTCAGGCATTATGGAGTATTGACCAAACTTTGTCTACTATCACACCTAATCAAGTATTACAGTTCAATATACCTGCTAGCGTTCTATCTGTTGGTGACTTCGATATATTAGCGGATGTCAAATATGATAATCAGAAAGAGCCTCAGACAGTTCACAAGCCAATTGGAGTATTGGGAAGACAAGTCGAAGAGAAGATTGTAACTCAAATTCCAGATTATATGTGGCCAGCAATGATATCACTTATTGCTATGCTAATCATTTCATTTGTGATAATATTTGGAATGAAAGATCGTAAAAATAAAAAGAGATAGACGCGTGCTGTTCGATAAAAGTAACAATTAATGCTTAGATCAATATATAGGAAGATAAATATTTACACAGGGATAGCTACCATGCTCTCCCTTGTGTCTATTGTGAGCGTCTCTGCAAGTCAAACTATTGGTAGCATTACTTCTAGTCCTAATATTTATCCATCAGTTTGCCATGATACATACTGCGATAGTTATGGTAAATTGAATATGCGACCTACCCTTATATATTCCTCAACTTCACCCATTACAATTACAGATAATAATATATATGGTTACGCATATGGTAATGAAATTGGTTGGGTTAATTTCGCTCCGACAATTGCTAGTGCCACCATATCAGCTGTGAAAGTTAACCCGTCTACTGGAGTAGTTACTGGCTATGCATATTCACAACTTGGCTCCTGGATTAATTTCTCTCCATCCCAAGTTGCGGGCTCAGATATATCAGTAGGAGTATCTATTAATGCAACTGGTCAATTTAACGGCTGGGCATGGGTATCAGGTATTAATGGCGGTTGGATGAAATTTGATTGTATATCGTCAACTAGCACTTCATGTATTACTACTGATTGGCGACCGCTGCCCAATAGGACATCATCGCCGTCTGTTGGTGGTGGAGGGGGCTATATAAACATTGTTAACAACAATGCTACAAGTAGTAACGTAAACAATAGCACAAGCAATAATTCCAATAGTAACGCGCAAAATACCAGCTCTAACAATGTAAACGATAGTACAAACACTGGAACTCAATTGGGTGGAGGCGAGGGGAATACGTATAATAACGCTACACATAATGATAATGCTGGACAGGCAGTGACACCACAATTCCCAAACAACAATGATTATAACTTCCCAAGCCTTGATAATTTGTTTAACTTCAGTAATAACACTTATACACCAGAAGGTCAGAAAGCGTTAAAAGAAGAATTTCAGCAAGTGTTTCCAGTAATAACTGGTAAATATGAGAAAAATAAACCATGCTTTTTTTGTGCTGTATTGCGTCATGAAGAGATAGGTCAGTATAATGGCTCGACTATCAACAGCCAAGGTCTTGCGTCAAATGTAAGTCCAGTCTATAATACACCTATACTCAAGATTGCTGTAGTACCTAAAACATTTGAAGTAAGAGTGCCAATAAGTGAATCAATTAGCAAAGCTCTAAAAATTGTAAATACAAAAGAAAGAGCTGTTGATGTGGATCTCACTTCAATTGCATTGATCTCAATTGCCGGCATCGGTCTATGGAGAATGATAATTATTAGAGCAGTCTCAGTATTCTTAAAGTTATAAATAAAAATATGTCAGAAAACAAAAAAAGCACTAGGAACAAGTGGATTATAGGTGTAGTAGTATTAATAATATTGGTTGTGATTGGTCGTTATGCATATGCTAAATACACTAGCTCTCCATCATATCAACAAGAAAAAGCAGTAGCAGAGCAGAAAACACTTGTAGCATCTGTAAGCAAACTAATGGTGCTACCAGAAGAAGAACCTGCTATATTTATTGTTCAGGATCCTAATCAATTAGTTTCCCAACAATTATTCTTTAAGGGTGCAGAAAAAGGTGATAAGCTTATGATTTTTCAAAAGGCTGGCAAAGCAGTGCTTTATAGTGAGTCTCGCAACATGATTATTAATGTTGGTCCTGTAACTTTCGACCAAGCAGCTCAAGCAAATACTAATCCATCTTTACAAAAAGATACGCAGTCAAATACAACTCCTACAGAAGCTCCAAAGAGAAGATAATCTTTCTAAATCACTCTCCCAACGGGAGAGTGATTTAGTTTTGAAAAAGTATGTAAATATGTTATATTATATCTATCGTCAGTATAGCTCAGTTGGTTAGAGCGAAGGACTCATAAGCCTTAGGTCGCTGGTTCGATCCCAGCTACTGACACTGATATTTTCATAGTCATGAAATTAATTTGTTCCTAGTCTGTAATGTGATATAATATGTGAATGAATACATTTGCTTGGACAAAGCTCACAGTTGATGAAATAAAAGATTTAGAATCTAAGATTATCAATACTTACAAAAGTAATATTAAAAAAATTAAAAGCATAAAAGCTACTAATAGAAACTTTGAAAATACTATATTGGCAATTAATCGCATGGACTATAATGAGCATGACAAATGTTATTATGATGATATTTTAAATGCAGTGCACTTGAGAGGTAATGTAGACAACAATGATAGTATACGTTCTGCAGCACAGACAGTAGAGCAATCCGTTAGTTCGCAGTTGGTTAGTCTTACTCTTGATAGAGAGTTATATAATGCAGTTAGAGAATATATAGATGGCAATTTTAAAATTGAAAAAGTTGG
This sequence comes from uncultured Neisseriaceae bacterium, assembly GCA_937952895.1. GTDB lineage: Bacteria > Pseudomonadota > Gammaproteobacteria > Burkholderiales > UBA11063 > Aquella. The sequence continues at coordinate 239 of CALFYC010000192.1, read as the reverse complement.
CAACGAAGACAAGACGGTGCGACTTCTCTGTAAAGAGGAGTTATATATGATTGAGAATACAGAGCTAGCGCTTTCTAGAATGGGTTTTACTCTACCTGACAAAGAGTTTCAAGTTTTTAAAGCCAAATTAGAAAAGCTAACTAATATTAGTCATAATTTTAGAATTAACATAGCAGAGTGGGATGACTTCATACTTTGCAATAAGGATGATCTTGATGGATGTACTGATAGGTATATTG
>CALFYC010000191.1 GCA_937952895.1 uncultured Neisseriaceae bacterium | reverse complement strand
AGACGTGTGCTCTTCCGATCTTAAATTAGATCCAAGTTTAATAAAAGTGGACAAGTATAGTGTTGATAATCTAATTCCAGATTATCCTTATCCTTTAGTATCCATGAAATTTTAACTTGGGATGGACTTATAAAATGCTCTGATTCAGGTTTACCAAGTAATATGATGGCAGTATTGGTAACTTTACCCTGAATAAGAATTTTGGCTTTATTTAAAAAAGTTACGTCATCCCATTGCTCAAGCTGTGAAGCAAGAGAGTTATGTTTTAATTTATATTGTTGCCGAGCTTTAGCTATTGCTTTTTGATCAAGATCACCAATTGTTGCACCTTCACAAATTTTGGCACTCCAATCATAAAACTTAGCCTGCCTTCGAATCCGGTCTAATTCCTCCAAGTTTAATGGGGATAAATTTTCATTTTCTCTACCATAATAATGCCCCTTCCAGGCTATGGGAACTCCGTTAGGTGCTGGAGGTATCTCAAATAAGAGGACTCTTCCCTTTTCTGTATTTAGTTCATGAATTTCAATAAATGTAATTCTATTGGTGGTATTATTAGCAATTTCTGCTTTTAAATTATGTAGACTCTCATACTTTAGCCGAAATTTTGTTCCGATAATTGTTTTATCATCTCTTACACCAAATAACAACCAAGCCCTATTACTATTACTTAAATTAGCCTCATTAGATAATGCACTAAAATATTTTCCTAATTTGTCAAAATCATAGTTATTTTTTGCTTCTTTAAATTCTAGAATTTCATTTTCCAAACAGCAATTTAATAGCTCATGAAATGTATCTAATATTTTTTCCATTTGATTTCTATTCGTCACAAATTTATTAATCAATTATTTAACTTAGGATTTGCACATATTTACCTATCTATTATTGAATGAGAATTTTATCATTTACGTAAATTTTGCTGTAATTATTTACCAATAATTTCATAATGGAATAAACTGGATGATCTTTAAATTTAGTCATTCAAATAAAATTTCTTCCTGATAGCAATTATTTTCACAAATAATTCCAGATGGAATCAATAATTTTGATAACATAATATTCTTTTCTTTACATTCAAGTAATATCTTCCGTTGTTTTAAATAATCAACCCCCCATCCCAAAATAATTTTCTTAGGTTTCGGCATATTTATTAATAAAGTATCAAAATGAGGAATATCTATTGTGGCATGATCATTAAACCCATTCAATCCGACAGTGCCTGATGGATTTTTAACATTTTTATTTACTGGGTCTACTATTTTTTTAAATCTAGTTGATAAATCTTTCAGCGTATTAAAATTAAGATGTCTTAACTGATAAAATAAAATTTTATCGGCTATTGATAAAGGGTTAGGATTTAATTCATACTTTCTAAAAATACTATTAATACTTTCAATATAACCAAATGTGATTACCCTATATTCAGTTTCATATTCCCAATCTTTAATTTTAGAGTAGAAAAAATTATTCAATAATTCTACATCTACTTGATCACATCTCTGATATATAGGAGTATTATAAAGTTTTATATGCTTTAATAAAATTTGTTTTGAATTAAAAAGATCTTGTTTATATTTAACAGGTCTAAATGTTCCAGGCCACATTTTTTGCACTTCTTCAGAATCATATATTACTGCCATTTCTTTACCCGAGCTAGCATAATGCCCCCACATTAAATTAGATTTATAGCTTAATGGATTTACTTTAATTAAGCTTAATATCTGTATTGAATGTATTTGTTCTATATAAAGTTTTGCAATATCTGTAGTAACTTTAACTTCTTCTGCTATTTGAATAATATCTTTTTCAGATAAATGCAACATTGAATCAAATGGATCATTAAACTCATGAGCAAATCCCGGCTTTATTTTATTTTCAACAATAGTAGAAATATAATCTGTTTTGGTAAACTTTACTACGTTTTCGTACTCTTTCATAAATATTCTTTTTAAAAATTTTCATTAGTATAATATATGTTATTAAAAAATAGATATATTTTTTGCAAGCATATAACATCTCAAATTAATTTTTATTATTACTTTTGTGATTAAATATTAAATTATATTTTGGGGACATTCATAACGATTAATATGCATAAATATGAACTTTTAGCAAAAAACTCTATTTGCCATAAAGTATGTAATATCAACGCTTTGGATGTAGATTAGATAATTTCTAAATGGTGCGGAAGAAGAGACTCGAACTCTTACGCCTCGCGGCGCTGGAACCTAAATCCAGTGCGTCTACCAATTTCGCCACTTCCGCAAATTGAAACGATTTAAGTGAGAGGTAGATTTTACAATAAAATTCTAAATACTGCAAACATTTTTAAATACCTTTTACTTTTTACGCCATGTTGTTCCAGAAGCATTATCTTCAAGAATAACTCCATTTTCTAATAATTCATTACGAATTTGGTCAGATAATTTAAAATCTTTCTTGGTTTTTGCATCTAAACGATTTTTAATCATTTTTTCTATTTTATCTACAGAAAATTCAATTCCTGATTGTAAAAATTCTTTGGCTTCCCGATTTAATAAACCAATTGTATTTGCAAGAGAAACTAATAACTGCATTGTTTCATGTGAATTATTTTTATGAATTTCATTTACTAATTCAAATAATATACTTATTGCTAATGGAGTATTAAAGTCATCATCCATTGCAGATTTAAAATTTTGTGCTGAATTTAAATCCCAATCAATTTTATAATTTTTTAATTTAGAGTTATCAAATGAAGAAAGAACTAAATAAAATTTGGTTAAGGTTTGTTTTGCTTCATTTAAGCCTTCATGGCTAAAATTTAGTGGACTTCTATAGTGAGTTTTCAACATAAAAAATCGAATAACTTCTGGATCATATTCTTTTAATACTTCACGTAAAATAAAAAAATTCCCTAATGATTTAGACATTTTTTCTTCGTTTATATTTAAAAATCCATTGTGTAACCAATAATTAGCAAATTTGCAATTATTATGCGCTTCACTTTGAGCTATTTCATTTTCATGATGTGGAAATTGTAAATCTTGACCACCACCATGAATATCAAAATTCTTACCTAGTATACTTTCAGACATTGCGGAACATTCTATATGCCACCCAGGTCTTCCATTGCCAAATTTAGATGTCCAATATGGTTCATTTTCTTTTGAAGTTTTCCACAATACAAAATCCATAGGATCTTTCTTATTTTGATCTACCTCTACTCTTTCACCAGCACGCAAACTATCTAAAGATTTTCCTGATAATTTTCCATAATTAGTAAAACTTCTAACCGAATAATAGACATCTCCATTTTTAGCTTGATATGCATAACCTTTATCTACCAAATTTTCTATTATATTTAACATTTGTGGAATATATTCAGTTGCTTTAGGTTCTATATCTGGTTTTAATATTCCTAATTTAGCAAAATCTTCCCACATATAATTAATAAATCTTGTTGTTAATTCATTAATTGTTTCTTTATTCTCGATAGCTCTATTAATTATTTTGTCATCAATATCAGTAATATTTTCAACAAATAAAACTTCGTAACCACTTGCAATAAACCATCTTCTTATCATGTCAAAAACAATTTCTTTTCGAGCATGACCTAAATGACAATAATCATATACTGTTTGACCACAAACATATATTTTTACTTTATTTTTTTCAATTGGAATAAATTCTTGTTTTTCGCGTTCTAGTGAGTTATATAATTTCATATTATCCTCAATTAATATTTTTTTCTAATATACTATAAAAGAAACCATCTTGGCTTTCGGTAGGTAAAATATTAATTTCTTTATTTACTTTAATATTTTTTAATTTTTTCTTGAAAAAATCAATATTTAATTCATTTTCTTCTTTAAAAATTGAGCATGTAATATAGACTAATTTGCCTCCAGGTTTTAAAATATTCCATAAATTTACAACTATTTTTTGTTGTAAATTTACAAAATTTTTTATATCTTTTAATTTTCTATGAAATTTTATATCTGGATTTCTTTTTATCGTTCCACTTGCAGAACAAGGAACATCTGCAATGATCATATCAAATGGTTTTGAATCCCACCAATTTAAATTCGTAGCATCTGCACAAATTAAATTTGCATTTAATTCTAAACGATCTATATTTTCTTTAACTTTAGCTAATCTTTTTTGATCTATATCTAAAGCTATAATATCTACATTATTATTTTCTAATATCTGACATGCTTTACCACCTGGAGCACTACATGCATCTAATATTCTAAATTCGTCTTTAATTTCAATAAAATCTAATAATTGTTGAGCACTAACATCTTGAACTGAAACATAACCTTCTTTAAATAGAGGGCGAATTGGGCGGTCAATCAAACGGCTTGTAAGAATGCACTTATCAGGTGCTTTACCTTCACGACGACCGAAAGATCCAGGAATGCGGCCTACGGAATAAAGCTTCTCTTCGTAGTCAACAAGCAAAGGGAAGTAATCGATACCGTCTCTGACTTTCTTACTCTCGGTGGCTGTTACCAAAACCATGGTCTCGCCGCAAGAAATCTCTACAGCGCAACCGGATTGTTTGGCCATGCGACCAGTTTTAACAACGATAGTCTTGCCGTCAATAACAATCTCGGTTTGACGAATACCGGCACGTTCTTCTACTTGCACTTCTTCTTTTCCTCTATCTTCTTTTTCTGCTTATTCAGCTAGTGCCTCTTCACCTGAAGGGCACAAAATATATTTCTGGATACCAGTGAAAGTTCTCTACTCGAGAACTTCACTAAAGCTAAAACAAAAACGTCAAAAACAAAAAAGGCGAGCCAAAGGCCCGCCTTTTAAAACTAAGCTATTAGCGTCTCAGTCCAAGCTTTTCAATCAGCTTGCGGTAACGCTCATTGTCTTCCTTCATCAAATATTGAAGAAGACGACGACGCTTACCAACCATCATCAAAAGCCCACGTCTGCTGTGGAAATCTTTAGAGTGAGTTCTCAGGTGGTCGGTCAATTGGTTAATTCGGTCGGTGAGCATGGCGACCTGCACTTCTGGCGAACCAGTATCTTTACCGTGCGTTTGGTGGCCTTGGATGAGCTCTTGCTTGCGATCAGCTAAAAGTGGCATTGCTTCTTTTCCGTCTTTTTAATAGATGTTCTTACGATTTTTTGGCGTTGGTAGATAATAGCATATGCAAAGCCGAGCCTTTACCGCCTGCGGGTCTCAGCCCACTTGAATTCTATAAAATTAGCCAATCTTTTTCTCATCTAAGCAAAAAACACTAAAAAGGTAACCCTTGAAAAAGTTCCGAATCAAAGACCTATTCTTGAAATACCCCCTT
>CALFYC010000190.1 GCA_937952895.1 uncultured Neisseriaceae bacterium | reverse complement strand
TACGAGATCGCTGATCGTGACTGGAGTTCAGACGTGTGCTCTTCCGATCTGATATGGAAGATTCATTCAAATATGCCATATTTGCTTTAATGATTGGGATTGCCTTCATCTATATGATTTTAACTGCTCAATTTAGAAGTTTTATTCTACCTATAGTAATTATGGTTGCCCTACCATTATCCTTTGTTGGAGTATTTGTAGCTTTATTCTTATTTGGTAGCACAATTAATATGTTTTCTATCATTGGTATTGTAATGTTAATGGGCCTTGCAACTAAAAATGGAATTTTATTAGTTGACTTTATTAATCGCCAGTTAACTGAAGGCGTTGATTTAAAAGAAGCAATTGTCAATGCCGGAAAAGTAAGATTAAGACCCATTGTTATGACCACTCTTGCTATGATATTTGGGATGTTACCACTTGCTTTATCAACCGGAGAAAGTGCCGAAGTCCGTAAACCAATGGCTTATGCCATAATTGGGGGCATGACCACTTCAACGTTATTAACTTTAGTAATTGTCCCAGTTATATATGTTTATATTCTAAAATTATCTAAAGTATCAACCAAATTATTTAAATAGGACAGTTTATGACGCGTAAGAAAAAAATTATTTTAATTAGTATTATTATAATTTTGGTATTAGGATTATTTAGCATGTTTTCTAGTCACCATCATGAAGAAATAAAAGCCCAAAAAGGTCTTAATTCACAATATGTATTATTAAATCAATCTGATATTAGTAATGTAAAATACGGTAGTGTGGATAATGTGATTGCATTTACTGGTGATTTAACACCACTTAATCAAACGATAATTTCGTCAGAAGTTGATGCTCAAGTTTTATCAGTTTTAGTTAGTGAAGGACAATTTGTTAATAAAAATCAAGTTTTGGCAACTCTTGATAGTACAGATTTAGAACAAGCTGTTAGCCAAGAAAAAGCAGCTCTTGCAACAGCAATTGCTAAATTTCAATTAGATAAAAATAAACTCGAACGCGAGAAAGATTTATATCAACAAGGTTTCATTTCAAAATTCTCTTATGATGAATTACAGACCAATTATCAATCTTCACTAGAAGCTGTAAATCAACAAAAAGCATCTCTAGAAAGGGCACAAAAGCAATTATCTTATACAGTAATTAAAGCACCATTTGCTGGATACGTTTATCAAAAAAATATTGATAGTGGTCAAGTTGCTGCAAAAAATGGTAAATTATTTTCTTTAGCCAATCTTGATATTATGCAAATAAAAGCTGCTATTCCAAGCGCACAGATTAATAATGTTCACACGAATCAATTAGTCAATTTTAAAGTTGAAACGAATGATAAAACTTATGTGGGAAAGATAACTCGTATGAATCCAGTTGCTGAGGAAGGTACTCGTTCTTATTTCATCTATATTAATTTCGACAACACTACTTATAAACTAACAGCCGGGCAATTTGTTAAAGGCCAAATTATTTTAAATAAACTAAATAATGTAACATTTGTCCCAAGTAATGTAATTCGTAAATCAGACAATAGCCCTTATGTTCTGGCTTTAGTAAATAATAAAATAATTAGTATTCCAGTAAAAGTACTACTCACAAATAGCATAACGGATATTACTGCAATTTCAGGTATTGAATCTGGAACCCAAGTATTATCTGGAACTGTATTTACGGTTAAACCTGGAGATAATGCGAAAGTTGCTAATTAATGAAAGGTATTTGATTAGCAATTTTTAAATTAACTAAAATATAAAGTATCAACTTCTCTTAATTCAACTGAGTTTTTAACTTTAATCTTTATATCCTGTTTACTAATTTCTGCATTTAATAGCTAAACTAAATAATTACCGACTTCTTGTAATAAACTAAGATCTCTTCCCGATTTAAGCATAACTTCGATATGGATAAAAGCCAAATCAGCCTCACCATCACTAATTAAATATTCATCAGACTTTAAAACCAAACTTTTACAGCTTGAAATTTTAGTATTTAATTTCTTTACAAGATAATGATGAGATTTTAAAAGATAATCTTTAAATACCATTTTACCCAAATTACTACTATGACGAACTACTAAATGAGGCATAAATAAACCTTTATAAATTAGTTAATTTTAAAATTTTACAAGATAAATTATAGCATTCCACAATACTAATTTAAAATCTACTATTTTAATCAGTTTTTTAGAAAATCAAACCTTTAATTCGAAATCGATTTTCTTGTAATTAACAAATAATTTGTTGACACTTCAATTGCTAATGAACCAAAAACTGAGGATAAAATCAATTTTGAAAGTGGCTTGATTATAATATATCGCACCCCAGTAATTAATTTTTAGATTTATTTATATTCTATATAACAGATTATTTTTTCATGAATAATTTGATATTTAAATATTCAAGAAGTGTAGTAAGATCTAAACTTTATTTTAATTATCCATTTGTTCAACAAGTCTAATATAGGTTTCAATACTATTATTATGAATAATTCCCATACTCAATGTTTGACGCCATAATTTAGCTTTAGGCATATTATGATATAGACCTAGCATATGACGAGTAATATGGTTTAATGGAGTTTTTAGCTCATATTCTTTGATCAGATATTCAAGCATATTATTAGCAATTGTTTTACGCGAAAGAGCTGGTTCATTATTATTAAATAATTTCGATTCAAGATAACTAAAAAGATATGGATTATAGTAAGCTTCGCGCCCAACCATCACCCCATCAACATTTATTAAATGTTCCTTAATTTGCTCTACTGTCGTAATTCCACCATTAATCGTAATATTAAGTTCTGGAAAATCCTTCTTTAATTGATAAACATAATCATATTTAAGTGGTGGAATTTCTCGATTTTGTTTGGGTGATAAACCGTTTAAAATAGCGTTTCTTGCATGGACCACAAAATGAGAGCAGCCAGTTTTAGCAATCGTTGTAACAAAATTACATAATTGTCTATAATCATGCTCATAACCTAAACCAATACGATGCTTAATTGTTATGGGAATTGATACAGTATCTTGCATAGCTTTAATACAATCACTCACTAATTGTGGATTCTGCATTAAACATGCACCAAAATTACCTGATTTAACTCGACTAGATGGGCAACCTACATTTAAATTAATTGCCATATAACCAAATTCTTCACAAATTTTACTAGCGGAGGAAAGTTTATCTGGATCAGAACCACCTAATTGAACAACTAAGGGGTGTTCATGATTATCATAAGCCAAGAGTTTATCTCGATTACCATGAATAACAGCATCTGCAACAATCATTTCCGTGTATAAAATTGCTGTTTTAGTAATCTGCCTCATGAAATAACGATAATGACGATCAGTCCAATCAAGCATTGGAGCTATTGCTATTGATTTCACATTTAATCTGATAATAAATAATTAAAAATTGATGGTTTCAATAATGTGATTTAAATTAGTATAAATACATACTTCACCCGCAATAGTCAACGATTCTTTTACTATTGCTTCAGCAGATAAATCACTATGATTTAATAATGCTTTAGCAGCAGAATATGCATAGGATCCTCCAGAACCAATTGCTGCGATTCCATGTTCTGGATCTAATACATCACCATTTCCAGTAATAATTAAGCTATTATCTTTATTAGCAACAACTAACATTGCTTCTAAACGCCTAAGCATTCTATCAGTACGCCAATCTTTAGCCAACTCTACAGCAGAACGCAATAAATGTCCTTGATGCTTTTCTAATTTTTCTTCAAAGCGTTCAAATAAGGTAAATGCATCCGCAGTTCCACCTGCAAATCCTGCAATTACTTGATTATTATAAAGCCGTCTAATCTTGCGTGCTGTAGATTTAATTACAATATTACCTAAAGTTACTTGGCCATCACCACCTAAACTTACTTGATTATTTCGCCTAACTGAAATTATGGTAGTCCCACGATATTGTTCCATAATGATTCTATTCCTTAAAGTAGTCAATAACTGATTATAATAAGCAATATTATAACTTAAAACCTAATAGATAATTCTAAATACTGGATAATCATATTAACTATTCTTGAATTTGATGAACTATTTTGGGTAATAACCGAATTAATATAGCACCTGTAATATTTTCGCATATACTATAGATAACTCCAGCAAGCATGGCCGCACCACTAAAAAATTTATATGCAAGAACCACAGCTAATCCAGAATCCTGGATTCCAAACTCAAAAGCTACAGCATAATTATTATAATTATTTTTACCAAAGAATAATCGCCAAGATACAATATAACCAACCAAAATTCCACATAAATTACTAATTAACACCACACAACTTAAACTTAATGGCATTTGAAAAATCAGTTCCCGATTTAATCCAGTAATACAGCCAATCAATAGGCCAATTGCTAACATAGAAATAAAAGGCGTATAAGGCTTAATTGAATTTATTGAATTATTAAATAACTTTTTAACAAATAACCCTAAACTAACAGGGAATATGACCACGGTAAAAACTGTAGTAAACATTTTTAATGCTTCAATATGAATATATTTATGGAAGAATAAATACATAATTAACGGAGTAATAATTGGTGCAACTAATGTAGTTACAAAAGTCATTATTATTGTTAATGCGATATTTGCTTTGGATAAATAAGACATTACGCTTGAAGCCATACCACCAGGACAAGCACTTACTAAAACTAGTCCAATTAATTGATCTTGTGATAAATTAAATAATTTACCTAAAGTAAAACTCAAAATTGGCATAGCTAAATATTTAATTATGATAATTAGTAAAATCTTAACCTTTAGATGTATTACTTGATTAAAATCAGAATTTTCAAGATTTAAACCCATACTAAACATAATAATACCAAGTAAAAATGTTAAATATGGTTTAAACCAAACTAAATATGAAGGTTCAACTAGACCTGTAGTAAAACCAATTAAAATACAAACTAAAAAAATTGCAGATATTTTACTGATTTCTAACATTACATTTTACCTAACAAATTTTACTATAACATTATGAATTTAAATAATTAATGATTGTAAACTATTTTTAAACAAAGCGGTAATTCGATTTAAATATCAAGCATAGCAACTTATGCTTTAGAAACGATAAACCAAGATAAAAATATTCATGGTGTTAGCTCAAATATGAGAAAATTATCGGTTGAATAAAATATTCTTAAGTATTTAAAGAAAATAAATAATGATTAATTTAGGTAATTTTAAAAAAATCCTTATAATTATACTTAGCTCATTTTTATTAGTTACGCATGCCTTTGCTGATGATGATGATAGTACTGATGTAGTTCCAGCACATTCAAAAGATGCTATTGGTTCCATGTTGTTACAAGCCGTAAGCTTAATGGGTATTTCTTACCAATGGGGAGGTAACACTCCGGAAACAGGAATGGATTGTAGTGGTTTTATTCGCTATGTATTTCAGAAATCATTAGGAATCACTTTACCGAGAACTGCGGCAGAAATGGCAAAAGTTGGTAAACGTGTTAGTGTAAATGATTTGGAACCCGGGGATTTAATGTTTTTTAATACAGGACGTGGTTCAAATACACATATTGGGATGTACATTGGGAACAACAAGTTTATTCAATCGCCAAGGACGGGTGAAAAAATCCAAATTACCGAATTTGATGGATTTTATCGCACTCATTTTAATGGTGCAAAACGAATTATTCAAGAAAATGAAGATGATGATGGAAATACAACAGTAGTAGACTACCAAAACGTTAGAAGCCAAGCTCTACCAGTTGCTAAATCGCGTAAAAATAGGCATACAAGGCGTGTAAGCTCAAAGCGTAACAGGCATAGTAGCACTAAAACCAAGAAATCTAAAACACGTAAACGGAAAAATTAGCAATTAATTTTTAAAAGAATTTAAATATGAGCATTCAAAATTTACCAATTTGGCATGACAAAGACGGAAAAATCGTTGCTTGTACAGAAAAAATTAAAGTTATGCAAGAAAATGTTGTTGAGCTTATACAAACAGCTAAAGATGCTTTTGAAGACGGAATCTTAATGGGAATAGACAAAAATCAGATCCGTAATTATTTTATTTCAATTATTAAACATTTAGATAGTCCATATAAGGATGAAAATGTTTAATTCATTTGAGTTTAAAATTGGAATTCGTTACATCAAAGCCAAACAAAGAAGTAGCTACGTTTCATTCATATCATTAATTTCAATTTTAGGCATTACCCTTGGAGTTGCAGCATTAATTACCGTATTATCAGTTATGAATGGCTTTCAACGTGAAATTCGCACCAAAATTATTGGCGTTACTGCTCACATGCAAATTCTTGATGCATCTGGTGAATTAAAAAATTGGTTAAGTGTTGCTCAAAAAGTAAAAACCAATCCTCAAGTATTAAATTATTCACCATATGTAGATGGACAAGCATTAGTTTCTTTTGATGGAAATGTTAATGGTGTCTTAGTTCGTGGAATAGACCCTCAATATGAAAATCAGGTAGATGATGTAGGATTACATATGGTTAAAGGATCACCCAATACATTAACTCCAGGTAAATTCAATGTAATTATTGGTGAAGAATTAGCCAAGCAATTAGGCGTTACCGTAGGGGATAAAATTACCTTAGTAACTCCCAATGGACAGATCACACCAGCTGGCATGATGCCACGTTTAAAACAATTTACAATATCTGGAATTTTTAATGTGCACATGTTTGAGTATGATAGTTCTTTAGCATTAATTAATCTGAATGATGCTCAGATTCTCTTTACTATGGGCAATTCAATAAGCGGTATTCGATTAAAAGTTAATGACGTAATGCAAACCCAGACTATAAAGCATCAACTAGAAAAGGTGATTCCTGATAATTTAATTATTAGTGACTGGATTGATCAACATCAAAATTATTTTGCTGCAGTTAATCTAGAAAAAAAGATGATGTTCATTATTTTAACTTTAATTGTTGCAGTGGCTGCATTTAACTTAGTATCAACATTAGTAATGACCGTGAATGATAAAAAAGCAGATATTGCTATATTAAGAACCATGGGTGCTAGCCGCACTAATATTACGCATATTTTTATGATTCAAGGAGGTATTTCAGGAATTATTGGCACAATTAGTGGCACCATTCTTGGATTATTAATGGCAACTTACATTGGCAGAATTATTCATTTCTTTGAAACCATATCTCATACCAAGTTAATTAGTGGCGAAGTTTATTTAATTGATTACTTACCATCACAAATAATTCCAAGTGATGTCATAACTGTTTTTATAATATCAATTAGTCTTAGTATATTAGCTACTTTATATCCAAGCATGAGTGCGGCAAAAACTGACCCAGCTGAGGCATTACGCTATGAGTAATATAGTTTTAACCTGCATTAATCTTCATAAGTCTTATCCTCAAGCTAGTGGCGAATTAAAGATTTTAAATGGCATTAATTTAACCATCAAATCTAGTGAAACAATTAGTATTGTTGGAAGTTCTGGTAGTGGCAAAAGCACATTATTACATATCTTAGCAGGCCTTGATAAAGCCACTTCTGGTGAAATTTTAATTGGCAATCAATCATTAAATCAATTAACCGATAATAAAATTTGTAAAATCCGTAATAAAAAATTAGGCTTTATTTATCAATTTCATCATCTATTACCGGAATTTACAGCACTTGAAAATACGTTAATGCCGCTTATGATCAATTGTAATATTACTAAAGAAAACACTCAATTTGCTAAAGACATTCTAGCAAAACTTGGTCTAGAGAAAAGATTTGATCATTATCCAAGCCAATTATCTGGTGGCGAACGTCAAAGAGTAGCCATTGCTCGTGCAGTTATAAATAATCCTGAGTTGATTTTTGCTGATGAACCAACTGGTAACTTAGATAATCAATCAGCCAATAGTGTATTAGAAACTTTTTTTGAGCTACAACAAGAATTTAAAACTAGTTTAGTTATGGTTACTCATGATATATCCATTGCAAAGAAAGCTTCTATTCAATACCTCCTCCATGATGGACTTTTAAACCCCAAACCCCTTAACTAAGATTAAATCTTAAGTCTTTATTTATTAAATTGAATAATTTCTTTGAGTTTAACACTTTTAACCTTATTTGGCCACTCTTCTGTAATTAATGATCGCCCTATTGCAACCAAGTCAAACTCATTAGCACTTAATTTATTCAAAAGTATCTGGATATTTTGTTTGATTTGAAATAAAATTTGATTTTCTTGATCTAAATATGTCTGAATAAAATTATTTGTAGCACCCATTACCCTTACTATTATAGTAGAAAGATGGGTTATTTTTTAATCCATCCAGCTAAATTTAATTAAAAACTTCAAATTCAGCAAGCTGAAATTTTCTAGTTCTGCTATGAAATGCATAATATACATTAGAAATTAACAGACACGCACAAAAGTGTATTATCGTATTAACAAGTATAGTAATTGAAATATAATTTAAGTTATGTTACTAGAAAATAAAATGGAGGAAATTTATAAAGGATCAAAAAATTGTTGAGCTGATTCTTCTAGGTTAAGATTTCGAGATGATTCATCCTCAATATGCCCAGATTCAACGAAACGTGGCACAGATTCAATTTGTGGTGTAAATTTAGATGTTGGTGCTGATTCTTTAATAGGAGCTGATTCCAAATCACTATCATCTAAAAACATATTAATATTCATATCATTATTGGTGCTACTTGTAGGAACAACTTCACCAATTGATTGCAAATAAAAATCTCGCATACTAACGTATGGATCTATAGAACTGGCTTCTAACACTTTATCTGGTCCAATAAATCTTGCTCTAGTATCAATTGCATTTACCACATATAAACCAACTGAAACATAATCATTAACCAAATACCAAGTTGGGTTAAAATAAATATCCGGAAAAGTTCCAATTGTATCTCTAACTGTAGATGGCCCCAAGAGTGGAACAACCAGATAACTACTATTTTTCCAACCATAAACACGCATGGTCTTCCCAAAACTATTTTTTTCCTGAGGAAGACCAAGATTAGATGATATATCAATAAGACCAGCCATTCCAAAGGTACTATTAATACTTATTCGCATCATGGTATGCATTGTTGCCATACCATTTAACTGTAAAATATCATTACCTAAACTTACAAAATCGCGCAAATTATCATAAAAGTTACCAATAGAATAACGTATTGGAAATGGAATATAAGTAATATACCAAACAGTAACTGGGCGTAATACATGCTTATCCATTTTAGAATTTAATTTAAATGACCAACGGTTAAAACTCTCAAATCGATCAAGATTTTGCGCAGTAACTGCAAAACAAGTAGCATGTATTGTTAAAATAAAGATCCCGAGAATTAGCTTCTTCATATAATTCACAATTCCTGGGCTAAAGGATGGGTTATGTAAGTTCTACTTTATATAATTTACTTAGTCTTTCAATTACATTATTCGAGTTAATAAATTTTAACTGACATTGTAATTGAAATGCAATATTTCTTAATTCAAGTAGCATTGCAATACCAGCAGAATCAATATGTTTAACTTCAGAGAGGTCAAATTCAACTAAAACATCTTTTTTAAGTAACTTTTTTAAGCTAGGCAGCTGTGATGCTATATGGTTAAGAGTTATTATTGCAGGTAATTTATGCATTATTCACTCTGAGTTTTCTGTAATTTAGATACCTTTGCCTCTAATTGTGTAATTAACCCATCGATTTTACTAGATTGCACTATATCATTAAATTGATTTCTATAGGTAGTTACTAAACTTGCATTTTCGATTTTTACATCATAAGCTTTCCATCCAGCACTGGTAACTTTAGCTAAGTCATATTCAACTTTGACTGCCTGGGTGTTATTACTATTAGGTAGCAAAACCTTAGTCACTACAACTGCAGTTTTAGGACTACTATTATTTGCTTCAACAATCGCAATTTTGGCACCCTTAAATTT
>CALFYC010000189.1 GCA_937952895.1 uncultured Neisseriaceae bacterium | reverse complement strand
AAAACAGTTAGTGTATGATCCAAAATTATAATTTTATCTGTTGGATTATAATATACTTGGTTATGTGACCAAAATCCGACATCTTGTCTTAATTCAGATATATCTGAGCTAACAATAACTGGTAAGAATTCTTGTTGTATTCCTGTAGCCATATATCTTGTTATCCTTAATAAGTGCTTTCATACCAATGTGATGGTAAGTCCAGCCTAAGTATTTTTTGAGAATGTTCAATAGAATCTTTGCTATTCATATCTTGATTTTTCGTTACAGCATTAATGATTGCATCTCTGACTACCTGATTTGATAAATGATAGTAAGTTGTTGTACTACTAGTGTCAACATGCCGCAAGATTGATTTTGTTGTTTCTACTGGCAACTTTAGTAGTGAAGCACAATAGTAGCCTGTTAAATGCCGTAAACTGTGTGGTCCAAGTGGTAAATGATCCAAGCCTATTCTTTTTAATGCTCGTGACCAAGCTTTTCTAATCGCAGGTATTGTTAGTGGAAACCCAAAACTACCTTTATCTACATTAATAAATAAAAATGGATGATACGGCCATGATTTAGGTTTATTATAAAAATAAGTTTCCAAGTAATCTTTAAGGCATTTATTGAAATATATTCCTAATCGAGGATCTACCCAATGAGCGTCATTACCAAATAAGTTATGATTAGTTGCAAAACTATGGCTAGTATCAAAGTTCATGCCTTTAAAACCAGCATACATTCCACCACGTCCCCCGTACTGGCTTCGGGGTGAAATATTATATAGTTTTGGGATAGTGCTTTTGAATTGTGGGTTTTTATAACAATTAGCTAAATATTCCGCTCGTGTTCCGATATTTAATTTTCCATCATTACTATACCATCTAAATTCACCAAATTCTGGATCACCTAATCTAACCTTGATTTCTCCCATATCAGTAATGCCATAGCAGTCTTCCAAAAAAATATGCAAGGCTTCACTTTGACGTAATCCTAAACCGAATAGCATCAGCCATAACATTTTATCCCTTGGGTTTGGTGATTGCTCAACTAAATCCACAAATGCGTTTAAAGGGAATGCTTTAGGAAGGTTTTTATTATTTGAAGAAAGCCTTGCGTGATTTTCTCTAATTTGGTTATGATAAACTTCTTTTATATGCTTCTTTGATGGAAATAAATGGAACATTGGATCCCATTGCTTTCTATTTTGGAACTCAGAATATATTTCCCAAGCATTCATGAAAAGTTGTTCTGAAGGGTTTATTCTATTGCTTCCATGAAACCTGCTTTGCCATTTATCAAATTCATTAATTGCAAATAAATATCGTTTAATGGTTTTTAGTGATAAAGGGCTCCAGTATAATCCAAGGCTATCAAACCCATCTTCGTCGATTGTTCCATATCTTTTTGCATTAAGAAAATCATGCAATAGTGTATTATTTTCATTCTCATCTAAAATTTTATTCCCATATCTAATAAAAAAATATTCAGCTAAATGTAAAATCGCTCGTAACCTCTCTTCAAGCAATGATTGGGTAATACCATTTTCTAATAGATAGAAAATCCATTGATTTATGACAAAAGATGTTTTCCCTGCGATAAAAACAAGGGGAAATGTACGTTTAGGAAATTCCGATACCCAAATATTGGTAACGCTCCAATAATGACTTTTCATATAAAATCCATTTAATAACTATACTGATACTATATCAATTGTTTATATTTTTAAGCCCAATTTATCTAAATTATTAATATGCCAGTTTATTGTACTATATGTAATTTTTTTCATAAATAAGTTTAGTTGGCAAAATTCATCCTCTTTAGATATATAACTTCCTATATCTTCCTTATCAAAATAGTTTGCTTTGTCATGGCATACTGCATTCCTAAAACTAATTAGTTTTTTAATGATATCATTATCTAAAAGTTTTTTTAGTTTCTCGGGTAAATAATTTTTATACTCAGTAAATTTAATTTGTTTAAATAAGGAGGTAATAATGTATTCCATTTGCCGATTTTTTTTTGCTTGACCAACAATATTAACAATCTCTTGCAAATCTTCTAATTTATTTATATCAACACCTAGTTCTATTCTATTTTTCAGATTAACATATAAATCTTGTTGCAATAAGATGACCCCACAGTGTTCCAAAATTTTAAAGAACCCTAAGAATTGTAAATTTAAATCTGGAGTTTTAATAGATTTAATAAAATCTTGCATTAATGGATTATATCTTTTTAATTTATGGAATCTGTCAGATAATTCCATAGATTCAAATTCTGAATCCCATTCGGTTGTATTATTTATTTGGCCATACTCAGGATTATTATGCGTTCCAATTTTAACTATAGAGAGTGGTAAGTGCAGTTTATTTGAAGATTCAAATAAAAATGATTTAACTAGGTTTTCAATGTGTTGATTAGATAAGTTGTTCCTTTTAATGTATACTTCAACAAAATATGGTAATTGCATTGAATCAAAATATTTATGAGAATGATCCAAATATTTAACATATAGAATTAAAATTAAAATATCTACTTTAATAAAAGAAATATAAATATTATCGTCTTCGAAATCAGTATCATCAATATTATCATAAATGGAATCACTGTAATAATCCAAGCTATATATAATCCTTTTTCTAGTTTTTATCAATTTCGAATTTACCTCACTAGACTTTAATTCATCAATAAGTTCAATAAAATCGTCTGAGGAGATTTGAGTTTCATCTTCATATCTTTCGGAAATAGATAAAAATAAATCATTATCATTGTCTTGATCAATTTGAATCGTTTCCTTGTTAGCAAAGTAATAATTATTTTGAAGCCAAGATTTAGCTTCAGCAATCTGCTGCTTATTTATCTCCATAACAAATACCTTAAAAGATTATTATTAGCGATTGTAGCATATTAAATTATTTATTAATCAGTATGATTAGTAAGGGTCGTATAGCAACAATATCAATTATTGAAGCTTTTGCTAATTTAAAAGCTCTAACCCAGACTGTATACGATTTTTCTAAAGCTAAAACAGATAAACAGAAAGTGAAAATATTTGAAAATAGTACAGAAATTATAGCTGATTTACTCGATAATGAACTAACGGTGAGTCAGCAAGAAACAAATTTTAAAATTAAACTGCCCTTTTTTGAAATAAGCCGAAAAATCACTAAAGTAAAAAAATAATTTTCAATAAAATTAAATACTTTCGCTTTTAAAACCAAACAATATTTCTCTAAAAATATAATTTATGGTTTTTTCAGATTTTTTATCAAAGATTTTTTTGACTTAATTCTCGATTGCCATGCACATTAAAGAATTTATACGTTAACTGAGTAAAAACTAAATATCTTATTATTACACACATTAATTTCCATTCTGAGAAATCTGATGTTGAAGAGAATTTGTGCATTTGATCTGGAAAATCATTATATAAATCACATAACGTTTTTAGTGCAAAACGTGGGCTATGTTTGGAATTAACTAGGGTTAGATCTAGCATATTTTCAGAAGCTTTATCTATAAAATTCTTCATATAATCATTTAAAATTGCATCATAGTGTTCTGGAACACTTTTTTCAAAAAGAGTAAATAAATAATCAGCAATTTCATATACAGTCGGAGCCAGATTTGAATAGCAAGGATCATTCTCATCTATACAAGTGCTGCTTCTATAACTCATTTTTTTTCCTTACAAAAAACATTTTTAATAGTTATTATTAAATATTTATCTATCTAGTTGATTTAATTGCATATTGATTATTGTTGTAATCAATATATTTATCCAGCATAATATATTCTAAATTGCTCTCTTTTTTGCAATATTCCATTAATAATTGATAGTTATTTTTAAAATCACAATTCCAACCAAAAATAATTCTGGCTGGGTTAACAAAATTAAATTTGTTAACCCAGGTCTGCGGAAAATATCCTTCTCTCATTGCTTCGTATGGTGGATACACTGAATTTTGTGACAAATCCTTATTAAAATAGGCTTGTATATTTACTGGGGAGATAAACCTCCACTCTTTTTCAGCACTCCAGGTAGTTAATTTATAACAATGAAAGAGCTGAAGATATTTGTTAACTCCATCCGTATTATGTGATTTTGAGGTTTTAACTGCATTAATAAAATCTTCAAATATTTTAGTCCTATCTATATCTTCATACTTTACTTTTTTAATTATCCAAGGTATTTGGAATTGACATGAAATTAAAAATTTCTTTATTTCTTCGATTTTATACTGTATACATATACCAGTACCAGATTTAGCATATAATCCCCACATATTATCTGATTGTAAATTTAAAGGATCTAGTTCTGTAAAACAAGATATACTCATTAGATGTAACATTGTAAGAATATTGTCTAAATATGTACGATTAATATCTAATGAATAGTTATTAATTATTCTTTGAAAAAGTGTATTTTTATCATTGAATGACAATCTTAATTGGGAATCAAAAACGTCATTAAATCCCCAGCTAAATCCAGCATACAAAATTTTTCTTTTTATAGTTTCTAATTTACTTTTTCCGCCATCAAAGTCTTCAAATGTCATGAATTGATTTATATAATTTATTCCTTTATCTAACAAAATTTGCAATTCAAAATTATTAATGCATTTATTCATTATTTATACTCTTCTAAATTTCATCTCATAACTATTTATTATTACTAAATAAGTTCAACGTCACTTATAGAAACATAAGAATTTGGAATACAATACTCTTCATTGTTTATTTCTATAGTCCAATTTGGAATTAAAAGTTTTGTTTCAGCCGAAACATAAGGTCCGATATTCAACATATGTGGCATACCAACTAAATTATCAGGATTATATAAATAAACTTGTTTTTTCAAAATTGAATCTTCTAATTGTGAAGCAAAACCCATTGTTTGTATAGTTAATTCTTCCCATGTAATTTTTGGAATATTTTTACAATATCTATATACTTTTTCTATAAATGCTTTAGTGAGCTTAACATTTTCCAGCTTTTGCTCTACTTCATTAAATCTAATAAGTCTGTCATGGTTCCTGACAATTAGATCACCTATTTTTTCCCATGGATCTATATAGTTAATTAAATTTAATTTACCTAATTCAGTGTTATCACATAGATCTAACAATGACAAATAAAAATATAATAAAGTATCATTGTTATACTTTGTATAGGTCACCCATACATTATTTTTCTGCATATCTTCATTTAAAAGAGCCTTTCTATAGCTATTTTGAATTTGATGATAAATTATACCTTGACCTAAAACTACTATTAAGTTTGGCCATAATGTTTTATCAATATTAGCAGCTTCCCACTCTTTTAAATTTTTAACCAATGATTCTAAAGAATTTTCGCCTAAGGAATAAGCAAAGATAATGCCAAACGGTTTTGATACTAATCTTGTATGGCCACTTTGTTTATTAATACCCACAAAACTACTAGGAATAAGTTCTTTCAGAGCTTTTATGTTTTCCAGACCCTTTATAAATTCATCTTTAGTCAAAGAAGATTTCACTTCTATAATACCATATAAAGATTCTACAGGGAATATTTGAGTGCCTTCACCAAATAATGGATTAAATTCATGTCTGTTATATATAATTATATCCGTTTGCTTGGAGATTGATTTAAATGGGCTAATTATTTGCCCTGAAGATAAACCATATTTATGTGGAAGTTTTTCCACTAAAAATCCTTTTAGCGAATCTTCCCTTATATTACCTTTAACTCCAGTATGTTCTAATTCACTGCTAGTATCAAAATCACTTAATAATTTTGAACTGATTCTCGAAAAAATCTTTTTTATATCCATTATATTTAAAGCTCTTTAAACTACTAAAATTACTAATAACTTATTAACAAAAAATGTTGGTAACTAATAAATTTAATTATAATTCAATCAATTGTCTTCATTAAATTCATTTATTTCTGTTTCGATTTGCTCAATAGTAGGCAATGCATTTTTTAATTTACTTGGAAGTTCTCTTATTAATTCCATATTTGCACTGATAGATGCTTTAAATTGAGAGATTTTTAATTTTGTCCTAATCTCTTCCAACAAATTTTTACAATTCAAATCAGATTCAATTACTACTTGCTTATTTCTTGGCTGTAATTTCCAATAAATTATACCTATGAAAAGTTTTATTTACTATTCTATGAACTTGTTTATTCGTTTGAATATCGCGTCTCGCTTAGTTTTATTACTAACCCTAACATAATATTTAGAGGTTATTGCTGTGCTACTGTGTCCCATAAGTTTACTCATTACAGCTAAATTAATATTCATGGCCGCATTATTGTCACCAAATGTATGTCTAAATATATGAAGCCCAAATTTATTAATGCCTTGCTTAGCTAATAATTTCTTAATTGTAATATAAATATTACCTTGCGCCATTTTACCACCAGTTGAACTCGGTATCACATAATTACTATTTTTATGCTTTTTTATAATATCCATATTATCTCTTACAAATGCTATAGGAAAATCAAGGCTCCGCTCCTTACTGCCCTTCCCCATGTATGTAAATTTATAAACGTATCCATCAGCTTCATCATATTCTTCCTGAATATTACTCCAAGTTAAATTAATTAATTCACTAATCCGAACCCCATGAAATAGAAGTATTTTCAAGATTAAAGATGTTCTATGAGCAGTAAAATTCTTTGATTTATCTAAACTCTTAACCACCCCAATAATCTTTTGTTGCTCGTCTTGATTAAATGCCTCAATCTCTTTCTGTTCAAACTTAACTTTAACTCCGGTGATATTTTGTTTAATAGCTCCAAAAGTTTTAATATCTGAATCGGCTAAAAAAGTTAAAAATTGTACTATTACTATAATATGATGATGTTGAGTCCGCCGACTTAAATTATTTTTATCCATTGATAAAATATAATTATTTAGAAAATATCTGTTAATATCCGTTATTTTTAATTTTTTATGTAAACTAACTTCATCTGTCACAAAATCGTAAAATTTATCTAAAACTGCTTGATATGATCTAATTGTATTTTTGGAACCACTTAATGCATTTTTCTCATCAATGAATAATTTTATATAATTTTGAATTATTTCTAATATTTGCATATTTTTTAATTTTCATAAAAATTTTTAATAATTCAGTATAAAAATCATAGAATTTTTATATATTAACAAGCTATTATACCAGATACTAGTAATTAGCAAATGATAATATTGTATTATCATTTGATTATCCTGAGGTGACTTCTTTAAATAATTATTTTAAAAGCACTATAGAAAATGCTATTATCATATGTTTTTAATAATATATTAAAAATTTATGCTAAACTGCAAAATTAATAACTATTTTATATAAAGGAAATTAAATGTCTAAAAAAGTAAATTTAGCAACTGATGAAATAATTAAGGAAAAATTAGTAAAACGTATAAAGTTTTCAAACGAAGAAATTTTAAAGAAATTAAGTGTTATGGATGCTTTTTATTATTTTAATAAAAAAAACAAGATGAACAAATCTAAAACTTAACGGACAATATAATTAATTACCTCTATGATAATAAGTTTTTTAAAAAATCAATTATTTTTTTCAATTAGTATTATATTCTTAAAAAGGCTATAAGATTAAACAAATCGATTATAGTATAATATTGTGTATGATTTATGGGGGAATTAATAATCTATGTTTAATATATTTTATAGTTTTTGTCAACTTGTCCATATAGCATCTGGTTTTTTAGTCACCTTTATTACAATACCTATAAATTTAATAAGCCGTAAAGGTTCTTCATTTCATAAAATTATAGGGAAGCTTAGTTTAGGATTAGTTATTGCTTTAGTCATTTCATCACTACTTATGTTAATAAATCCAGAGTTTCCAAACCGATTTGCTCAAGTTGCAATAAAACATCACTGGACAGGTTTTTTTAAAAATAATTTCTACGAACCATTATTTTTTTTATGGTTAGACTTTTATGCATTATATCTAATTATTAGTGCTATACGAATATGGATTAGAATTGCAATGGTTAAAGAGCATAAAAAGCATTACAATACGCTAGATATAATTTTTATAATAGTTTTATTTGTTTTTTCTATATTTTTTATTATTACAGGCGCTATAGATTTAAAACAACATCATCCATTTGCACCAATTTTAATTGTAGAGGGTGTAAAAATGATGCTTTTAGTAATTTTGGATAGCATAACTTTATTACAATCTGGTAAATGGTTATTAAAATTTGGTTGGATATTACATGGTGGAAAAATGCTATTTCTTTGGCATGGATTAATAACTGCATTTATAGTAAGATTTTCAATGAAAGAATTAAACAAGTTTTCAATATTAATACAGACCATCTATTTACTAATAGCACTAACTCTATTTTTTTCGTATTATAAATCTAGGCAGATAAAAATTATTAACCTTGATTCTTAAATATTATAAGTTGTAAATATATTATTGATAATAAGTACAGTATACCCCCAAGGTTTTATAACTGTTGGCTGTTCAAGCTTTTTAATAGTAATATGAAGTGGTGTTGTATCTAATACACATCCATCATTATTTAAATAAAACCAACAGTATAATCAAATTCATACTCTTCTGCAGTAAGTGCAATACCTAACGCCTTGATTAATTTCGTCTTTTTTAAAATATTTATTTGCTGTTGATGATAATTTCTAGCATTCTCAACGCTTAAGTTAAAATCACGACTATATGCATCATGCATGGACCCAATGGGCACATCAATAAAAAATGTTCCTAATGGTCCATTTTTCAAAATAGGGTTATAATTTAGTTAAAAAGTAAATTAGTTTGTGATTCCATTACTCCCCTAATAATATTAACCTTACTAAAAGATTCCTTAGATACAATAGTTGAAGAATCAATATCTATTTGCCGCCAACCGTGTGTGGATAAATATTTAATTGATGTTCCATAAACTACTTTTGATATCATAGCCCAAATAATTGCTGACATACACATTGGACATGGTTCAGCTGTAGTTATTAATGTTGTATTTTTCCAATCTATATTTTTACCATACTTTTTTGAACAGTTATTTATTGCGACGATTTCTCCATGAGAGGTTGGATTTCCTTCGGAAGAAGTACTATTTATGCCAGTGCATAAAATATTGCCAGTATTATTATCAATAATCATTGCTGCAAATGGATATTTAGAATTTTTTGTTTTTGCAAGTTTAATTAATTGCTGCATATCTTTATTGTAATCAACTTGAGATATAGCAAATACCATATAGCTGTTTAATATCAGAACAGCAATTACTAATTTTTTTAGCATATTTTTACTTTTCAGAAATTTATTAATTACCAATTAAACTTGCTTGCAATTAAGAATTAATTTACAAAACTAGCTTATACTTAGATTAGTTGCCTTTAGGTTTCAACTTAGTTAATAAGCGGTCTAGTTGATTAGCAAAATTTTCTGCATGATTTATAGTATAACCGCTAAGCCCACCTGAAATCATATTTTGATCTCTCAATTCAGACATTAAATTTCTAACGGCTAATTGCTGATTAATACTATTCGCATTATATTCTACTCCACGCTGATTTAATGCAACACAACCTTTATTCACAACCAGTGCTGCTAAGGGAATATCTGAGGTTATTACTAAATCACCTGAAGCGGCACTTGCTTCAATATATTTATCTGCTTCATCAAACCCACTGCTAACTACCTTGGTAGTAATATATTTAGAATTTGGCACTAAATTCATTCTATTTGCAACAACAATTAATTCAATTTGGGTTCGTATTGCTGCTTTATATAAAATTTCTTTGGCTTTTTTTGGACAAGCATCCCCATCTAACCAAATTTTCATAATAAAGTATCTCCTAATTTTTTGCTTTTATTACATTATTATAAATATGAATCATTAGGATAGCAAGTAAAATATGTGTTAAGAAAATTAATCATTCATTTATTTTACTTTACTTTACATCATAAT
>CALFYC010000188.1 GCA_937952895.1 uncultured Neisseriaceae bacterium | reverse complement strand
CAAGTACTGGCACTAAAAATTCCAATTATTCAGATGTCTTATATGTCGAGGAACTAATTGGCAGATGCACCATCAATACGCTTCCTGATGCAACAATGAATGCATTTCGTGATCATGGTGTTGCACAAAATGGAATATTAAGACACATATCTGATGCACCTACTGTTCTTGATGAAGTAAGGCAAGCCGGAATTAACATGCAAGAATTAGGTAAAACATTGTTAGAGGATGGACTAAGATCATTCGCTGCATCATTTGATAGTTTATTAGCTCTAATGGAATAATTTAATGACCAGCACCAAGTTTATAACTTATCTATCGCCAGCTAAATTAAACCTTGGACTAAGAATCTTAAATAAACGTGAAGATGGGTATCATAATTTAAAAACCATCTTTTGTTTAATTAATTTATTTGATAAAGTTAGTATTCAAATTATCGATAACCCCAAAATTTCGCTAATTGAACACAAACAAGCTTGGGCATATCAAAATGACCTCTCCTATAAAGCAGCCAAACTATTACAACAGGTAACAAATACTCAATTGGGGGCTAATATAAAAATTAGCAAAACCATTCCATCAGGAGCAGGTCTAGGCGGTGGTAGCTCTGATGCCGCAACAACCTTAATTATGTTAAATAATTTATGGAATACCAAACTCAGCAAACAAAAGCTTATTGAGTTAGGTAGCACATTAGGTGCCGATGTGCCTTTTTTTATCTATGGACAAAATGCCGTTGCAACTGGGATTGGTGATCAATTTACCCCAATAATTGTTCCTGAAGAACATTTTGTTTTAGTAAAGCCAAACTTTAATATTTCAACTCGTGATGTTTTTAACAGCTTAAATTTAACCAGTACTAGAGTCGAAGAACCAACTAACGAGATATTACTTAAATCGCGATTTAATGATTTGCAAAAGATTGCATGTGAAATAAATCCAGAATTAACAAAAATCATAAACAGTCTAAAAACCTTTGGTAATCCTACCATGACAGGGTCTGGTAGCGTAGTCTATTTAAGTTATACTGATAAAAATATTGCAAAAAATATTGCGAAAGAACTGAAAAAGCAGTATAATTCGTATCTCGTGAGTAGTCTAGATTGTTCACCAGTTTTTATGCTTTAGGGGAGTCGCCAAGTGGTAAGGCATCGGATTTTGATTCCGACATTCGCAGGTTCGATCCCTGCCTCCCCTGCCATATTTATAAAAGCGCAGCTTGTCTGTTTTGACAAATGCGCTTTTTTTATTGAGTAAATTCTTTAGTTAAAGGTGAAGTATAATATGTTAGTTCATAAAAATTTGATGATATTTACTGGCAACGCAAATTTAAAATTTGCCGAAAAAGTAGCAAAATGTCTAGAAATACAACTAGGTAAAGCATCAGTTTCTAAATTTAGTGATGGCGAAGTATCCATATCAATCCTTGAAAATGTTCGTGGCGCTGATGTGTTTATTTTACAACCAACATGTAGCCCTACAAACGATAATTTAATGGAAATTTTAGTCTTAGCTGATGCGTTAAAACGATCTTCAGCAGGACGTATTACTGCAGCAATCCCCTACTTTGGTTATGCAAGACAAGATCGTCGACAAAGATCGGAAAGAGTTCCTATTTCAGCTAAACTTGTGGCTAATATGCTAATGTCTGCTGGCGTAAATCGCGTATTAACTATTGATTTACATGCAGATCAAATCCAAGGATTTTTCGATATTCCTGTAGATAATATTTATGCAAGCCCTGTCTTACTTCGCGACATTAAAGCTAAACGCTATGAAAATTTAACAATTGTTTCACCTGATACTGGCGGCGTTGCACGTGCCAGAGCATTTGCCAAAGCGCTAAATGTTGATATGGCAATTATTGATAAACGTAGACCTAAAGCTAATGAAGCTGAAGTCATGAATATTATTGGCGATATTGATGGTAAAACATGTGTAATCGTTGATGATATGATTGACACTGGAACTACTTTATGTAAAGCCGCTGAAGCATTAAAAAAACAAGGTGCAGTGCGTGTATGCGCATATGCAACCCATGCAATATTCTCAGGTTCTGCTATAGCTAAGATTGAAACTTCAATTTTAGATGAAGTAGTTGTAACTGACACAATTCCAATTTCTGAAGAAGCTGAAAAGTCTAAAAAAATTAGAGTAACAACAATATCGGCGCTATTTGCTGAAACTATCAGACGAATTAATAATGAAGAATCCGTTAGTTTATTATTAAACGATTAACCAAAAGTAATAATTTACATCACCCCAATTCAATTATTTCTCCATTTGCATAAAGTGGCGGAATATTTGAGCTGGGTATAGCAGAGAATTAATTCGACGAATAATGTAATGGATTAACTTTTACTGCTAAATGTAATAATTTTTGATCAATTAAAAAATTTAGAAATCCACTAATTGAACGATTACAAATCATAAATACATCATCAAAATCTGAATCTGTACCATAGTATGGATCTGGCACATCATAATTTTCGTTGGAATCAGATTCAAAACTACGTAGACGAAAAACTTTACGTAATAGCTTTTTCTTTTTTTCGCAGTTAACTACATCTTCATAGTTAAGGTGGTCCATGGCTAGAATAAAATCATAATATTCTAAATCATCATGAGTAAATTTTCGCGCCACATGCTCTAATTCTATACCATATTTCTTAGCAACACTGATTGCTCGCTTATCAGGATAAGAACCCTCATGATATGAACATGTTCCAGCTGAATCAACTTCAATCATATCAACCAGATTATATTGTTTGATATATTCTAGCATTATTCCATGAGCCAAAGGTGATCGACAAATATTACCTAAACATACGAATAATATTTTAAGTTTAGCCATAAATTTTATTAACCTATTTTTTAAGAGATACAGATTATACCAAAATATGTTAAATTTTATGGTGAAAAAATATTTGCATTTTTTTAAATTATAATGTATAGCCTAGATTGAGGAATAACAACTTTGGGATAATAAAAATGAAAAATTAATATTTTTCAATTCGCAGAATCAATTAACTGTTCTGCTTGCTATTATTACAAATTCTCAATATCAAATATTTTTTAAACTAATTTCTTATTATCTACATATCTATTACTAATTATTATGATTTGATCTATGCTAAAATCCTGTATTCTTAGAAAGTGTTATATAAGTGGTAGTTAATTACGTACTATACAATGTAGGAATCCATCTTATGCTATATTTCCTTGCAATTTTTCGGTTCTTAGGTATTATTGTTACAGTTTGTATTGCCTTTATCTTTTCAATTCTATTTTCTAAAATATTACCAGTTAAAATATGGGCAAGAATAGTACAACTCTGGGCTAAAATGATATTATTTTGTAGTGGAATTAAAATTGATAAAAATAATACTCCCCATTCAAGTTTTTTTAAATCAAACCGTATGATTATCGCTAATCATATTTCTTGGTTAGATATACCTATTTTGTATAGTATTTATTGGGTAGGATTTGTAGGGCGTGCCGAAATAAAAAAATGGCCAATAATAAGCACTATAAGTAAAAGTGGCGGAACTGTATTTATTAATCGCAGCAACAAACGTGAATTAGTTCATATAAATAAAACCATAAGTGAAGCTTTAGCTAATGGCAAAACTGTTGGGTTATTTCCTGAAGGAAAGACAAGTGATGGAAAAACCATATTACCATTTAAATCATCCTTATTAGAAGCTGCAATCATTTCTAATTCAACAATTACCCTTGCCGTGATTAAATATTATAACCGTGATGGAAAATTTGCCCAGGAAGTTAGTTATTCTGGTAACATAAGTCTTTTTCAATCAGTTAAATCTTGTCTATTATTAAATGGAATTCGTGTTAAAATTACTATATTACCAGAAATTAGTGCAATTAACTTCAAATCTCGTGAAACGTTATCAAATTATTTATTTGAACAAGTTCAACATGAATACTATAAGGAAAATTTAAATGCTCGAACACAATCTTGCTAATAAAATTAATGATATTGCTAGTTTTTTAAAACAACATCTTACTGAAACACCAAAAAACGGCTTAATATTGGGGAGTGGTCTTGGTACAATTATTGATGATTTTGAAACAAAAATAGTTATTCCATATACAGATATTCCACATTTGCCAACTAGCACCGCACCAGGTCATTCAGGTTGCTTAGTTATTGGTAAAATCATGGGACATGCCTTTATTACAATGCAGGGCCGCTTACATTTATATGAAGGACATAGCCCGCAAATTGCAACAATTATGGTGCGTGTTATGAAGAAATTAGGAGTTGAACGAATTTTTATTACCTGCGCATCAGGTGGATTAAATAAAAATTTTAATGTCGGAGATATTATGTTAATAACCGACCACATTAACTTTACTGGGACTAACCCATTAATTGGTGCTAATTTAGACGAATTTGGCCCAAGATTTCCACCAATGTTTGATATTTACACCAAAAAATTACAAAATTTAGCTTTATCAACTGCTAATGAAGTTGGGATAAAGCTACAATCTGGAGTTTATGCCGCAACTTTTGGACCAACTTATTCAACTCGGGCAGAATATCGTTTTTATATAGATAGTCATTGTGATGCTATCGGTATGTCAGTCGTCCAAGAAGCAATTGTTGCCGCTCATAGTGGCATGGAGATTTTAGCTTTTGCTGCAATTACTGATATAGCAAGACACGATGTTGATCATCATGTAACCCATGAAGAAGTTACAACAATTGGTAAACAAATTGCCTATAATTTGACAAAGTTACTTGAAGGCATCATTCATAAATTAAACTAATTATTTATGCTATCTCAAAAAAGACCACTTATCGTGGTCTAATTTATCTATTGTATTAACCCAATATTTCTTTAAAAAAGTCCATTGCATAACGATAAGATCTTTGAGCCGCTAATTCATTATATTCGCGCCCCATTTCTTTTTCTTTTCCAGGATCAAAGGTTCCAGATTTTGGATCAGTAAATGAATGTTTCGCATCGCCAAAAAATGTAAATATCCAATCTGTTGACCCAGCATTTTCTAATTCAGTAGCTAGTTCAGATAAAACTTGAGGTGGCACTTGTGGATCTTTATAACCATGTAAAAATAATAATTTAGATTTAATTACTTTAGTTGGTAACTCAGATTTAACTGGAACTCCATGAATTGAAACTATAGCTTTTATATCAAGTCCATCCCTAGCCAACTCTAAAGCACACATTCCACCAAAACAAAAACCAATAGCGCCAATTTTATGCGGATTAATTCCACTTTGACTTAAAAGAGCCTGAAAAGCTAAATTTGCACGTCTTCTAACTAAAGAACGATCATTTAAAAACGGGCCAATTAATTTGAAACATCTGTCAATTGTATTTGATGTTTCCGCATTACCGTACATATCAACTACAAACACTTTATATCCAGATTTGGCTATCTTATATGCATATTCAAGTGTAAATTTACCACGACCTTCAAATGCATGAAAAACCATAATGGTTGCTGTATCATTATTAACTAATTTATCCCTTATTATAATACTAATTCTACGATTTAATTTATTATTCTTACATTCACTTTTCATTTTCATTTTTTTCATTTTCAAAGTTCATTTCTCTCACTTCGCGTCACTGAAAAATTCAACTTAACTTCACACTTTGAATATTAACTTAACCAATATCGTAATTCATTAGTTAAGATAAGAATC
>CALFYC010000187.1 GCA_937952895.1 uncultured Neisseriaceae bacterium | reverse complement strand
CTTTCCCTACACGACGCTCTTCCGATCTGGCCTCGGAGCGCCAGGAGATGAACCTGGTCCCAGAAGTCGCGCCGTGCCCTAGGATCAACTCCGGCCGTTGGCTCATCAAGCAATAGGAGCTTTGGTTGGTGGACTAAGCAAGCGGCGAGTGCAACCCGTTGCTTCCATCCACCGGAGAGCTGACCCGCGAGCTGATCGCTTCGCGCGCGCAGTCGGCTGCCATTGGATGCTGGTCGAGCACGTCCTTCATGTTGCGGTACGACTCCTCGACGCTCGCCTGGTACGACGCGCCCGGCCAGTCGGCCACCGTTGCCGCGGCCAGCGCCGGGGCATCATTTATACCATCCCCCATAAAGCCAACCACATGACCTTTATTATGTAAAACCTCGACAATACGCTCTTTATGGGATGGAGTTAATTTAGCAAAAACAGTTGTCGATTCAGCAAATTTAAGTAAATCGTGATCGCTTAACTCATCAATTTGTGATCCAAGTAGTAACCCCTCAACATTAAGTCCAACCTCCCGACATACTTTAACTGTAACTAGTTCATTATCCCCAGTTAAAATTTTAACCCCAATACCTAGTTTATTAAGAGCTTCAATTGCTGGGCGGGTTGTTTCTTTTGGTGGATCTAAAAATGCAATATATCCAACTAAAATCATATCATATTCATCAGATACAGTATAAGTTGGCTTTAATTCCAAATAGTGTTTAATTGCTACAGCAACGACCCTCAACCCATCCGCATTTAAACCACCAGTAACATCCTGAATTTTCGCTAATAGGTCTGGAGTTAAAGGCATAACTTCATCACCCAATGCTGCCATTGTGCAGCAATTTAACATTTCTTCAACAGCACCTTTACAAACCAAGATGTGTTCAGTATCACCAGCGGCAACAACAACAGACATACGTCTACGTTTAAAATCAAAAGGCACTTCATCAACCTTTTTATATTTTCTGACAAGTTCTGGAATATCACCAAAATTCGCCCTCTCAAGAACCGCAACATCAAGCAAATTTTTAAGTCCCGTTTGATAGTAACTATTTAAGTAAGCATATTCAAGCACATCATCATAATCTTGCCCGAAAATGTTGGTATGCTTTTCTAAACAGATTTTATCTTGAGTTAGTGTTCCGGTTTTATCCGTACATAAAATATCCATTGCCCCAAAATTTTGAATAGCATCTAAGCGTTTAACAATAACCTTCCGCCTAGACATAAATACCGCACCTTTTGCTAAAGTTGACGTTACAATCATCGGTAACATTTCAGGGGTAAGTCCAACAGCAATCGATAAAGCAAAAAGTGCAGCAGATACCCAATCATGTTTAGTAAAACCATTAATTAATAATACTATTGGCGCCATAATTAACATAAAATAAATTAACAGCCAACTTACTTTATTGACCCCTTTTTGAAATGATGTCTCAATATAATCCTGGCGTAATACTTTATCTGCCAATGCTCCAAATAAGGTATTTTTACCAGTAGTCAATACAATTGCTGTTGCAGTTCCACTAACTACATTAGTTCCCATAAAACCAATACTTTCAAGTTCTAAAGCATCCTTAACGCCAGATTTAGCTTGAATACTAAATTTTTCAACAGGTAGTGATTCACCTGTTAGTGAAGCTTGGGAAATAAATAAATCTTTTGACGCGAGAATCCTCACATCAGCTGGGATCATATCCCCTGCAGATAATTTTAAAACATCTCCAGGAACTAGTTCCCTAATTGGCACTTCAACGGTTCTACGAGATATTTCATGCAATTCCATAACTACATTTACAGTTTCTGAGTCTGTATCTTCGATTGCTAGTTTTCTTAATACTGTTGCAGTCGTGCTTACCATCGATTTAAGTTTATCAGCAGCATTATTAGATTTACGTTCCCCAACAAAGCGTAGAACTGTAGAAATCAGAACCATTAAACCAATAATCGTAGTTCCCGCCATATCATCAGTTAGATAAGAAACAATTGCTAGTATAGTTAAGAGTAAGTTAAATGGATTTTTATATGATAGAATTAAATGTTTATACCAAGTTAATCTTTTATCTTCTTCTACTTGATTAAAACCATATTTAGCAATTCTTTGATCAACTTCATGTATAGTTAACCCATCAACTCTTGAATTTAAATCACTTAAAAGCTCTATATCAGTTTTATAAGCATTTTGAATTAAATTACCAGTTATTAACGTAGATGCTTCATTGTGATAAGCTTTATAATTTTCATCTAAATGATTAGGGTCACCAATAAACTGACTTCTTTTGGTGAAATGATTATCAAAAAAACCAATTAAACTATTTTTTATTGAATCGAAAAAATTCATAAATACTCCCAAACTATAATGAGACTCAAATATATGTCGAATTTTACCCCATATTAACAATAATCTCTCACATTTTCTGTTATAATACTAGGATTATTTTATTATCTTTAATTAAGTCAAAGAGTTCCATATGAAAATTAATCAATTATCTATAACTAAAATTAGCTCCAACCTATTTGAAAAGAAAGTTTTAGTTATTGGTGATGTTATGCTTGATCGGTACTGGTTTGGTGAGGTTAACCGCATTTCTCCTGAAGCTCCGGTTCCGATTGCTAAAGTAGAAAGAACAGAAGATCGACCAGGAGGTGCAGCTAATGTCGCAAGAAATATTGCAAGCCTTGGTGGAAACGTAACCCTGCTTACTGTAGTTGGTCCAGATGAGCCCGCAAAAACCCTTCAAAATCTCTTAATCGAAGAAAAAGTACAAGTTAAATTCCTCCACGATCAAAACATTAGCACTACTGTAAAATTACGTGTTATTGCAAAAAATCAACAATTAATTCGTATTGATTTTGAAGAAAAGCCCTCACATGAAATTTTAGCTAAGGTAATGGATACTTATACCGATATTTTGCCTGAATACGACGTGATCATTCTTTCAGACTATGGAAAAGGCGGACTTCATCATACAACCCAAATGATTGAATTAGCAAAGAAATTAAATAAAAAAATTTTGGTTGATCCTAAAGGACGTGATTTTTCCAAATACCGCAATGCTACTTTAATTACGCCTAATAAAAATGAATTAAGAGAAGTTGTTGGAAATTGGGAGAATGAAACTGAATTAGCAAGTAAGGTTTTTGAATTAAAAACCAATTTAAACTTAAAACACTTACTCCTTACCAGAAGTGAAGAAGGAATGACATTATATTCCAATAGTAATGATACAGAATATCATCCAACTCATGCAAAAGAAGTATATGATGTATCTGGTGCCGGTGATACAGTAATTGCCACTCTTGGTTTAATGCTGGCTAATGATGTTAATATTAGTGATGCAGTTACTATTGCCAATCTAGCAGCAGGAATTGTAGTTGGAAAGCTAGGAACAGCAACTGTTACTCAAACTGAACTAATCGATGTAGTTAATAATTTTATTGAATAATATAAAAATTTGGAATCAATACCACAACTAAAATTATTAATTAAAAATCCAATTCTCGATAACTGGATAATAATTCATTCTAGCCTGATCCAGAAATTACTGGGGCATGAACTACAAATTCCGGTAAAAATAAGTCGTCCATTTCTATTTAGCACTTTTGTTTCATCACTCGATGGTAAACTATGCTATCCTGATCATTTAAGCGGTTATGGTATTACCCAATATAACCTTCATGCAAGCCAATTAGAAAAAGCTGCAGATAAAATTTACTTGCTAAGTGGAAGAGCAATTGCAGATGCCGTCATTATTGGTGCTCGTTCCCTAAATATTGAACCTCTTAATCATCCACCAATACTCGATGAAATATCAATACAAAATGAACGGGTGAGCAATGGTAAATCCAAAAATCCTGCAACAATTATTATTTGTCGCGATTTAAAGCAAATTAATTTTAACAATAGATTATTTACTGATCAAGAGATGCAGGTATTTATATGTTGTTTTAAGCCAAAAATAGATCAATCAGTTATCCCTAAAAATTTTAACTTAAGTTATTTATCACGATTAGACGCCAATAAAAATCTTAAAAATCTTTTGATTATAGATACATCACTTTCATTAATGTTTGAAAAATTCAAACACCTTGGTTTTAACATTATAATGAATGAATCTCCATTTTTTCATCATGAATTAATTAGGGCAAAAATACTTGATGAAATATGGTTAAATTACTCATGTTCTTATATTGGAGGAATTACTACAAGTCTTGGGGATAAGCAATCGGCATTCTCAAGCTTAGATCATCCAGATACGCAAATTTTGACGCTACACCATCTTGGCTATAATTTTCTTTATTCTAGACAACAAATTCTATATAATAATCTTAACTAATTGAAAATAGCGCACATTAAATGTACGCTATTTTCAATTTTAAGTATTGAGTTAATTAATAATTCAAGGATCCAATTGAAGCATCATAGACACTTGTAGAATAATATCCTGAAGAAGATTGGGCATTACTCGTCGTCATTAAATATAAATTTGAATCATAATTAGCAAGATTAACAGAAGAGCTACTAGATGGAATATTTGTAATAAAATAAGGATCATATATATTACTAGCAGTATTATATCTCTGTATTATGTTTGGTGCACTAGAAGCAATTACATATGTATAATTATAATCGCTAGTCATAGATATAACAGAAGACGTCCCATGCAATAAACTCCATACACTTCCGTCAGGTGACACGGCATATAATATACCATGAAAATAAAGCATTACTCCTTGCGAATTTGCGCTAATTTGTGTATGATCTATAAAACCTTCATCCCCAAATCTTAGTATACCTCCAAAATCAGACCAGGTTTGACCATTATTGTGAGATACATGCACTTGGGCATTATTTGATGTATCATTGTCTAATTCTATAATGTATAACGTTCCATCTTCACTTACCGCCAAGGAATCCACAAATCTACCATTTTCACTTTTATATATTGTTTTCCAACTTGAATCTACAGGATTATAGAGTTTAACATTTTCATTAAAATCACTAATTACATATATTTGAGCTATGTTTCCTGTATTTAAAATTTGTAACCCAAAAATATTTTGCGGACTATTTGGCATCACATTCCAAGTCTTACCACTATCTTTTGAAACATCTAATTGCGCAAATTGATCAAGAGCATAATAGGTATTAAAATCTTGAATAGCAATATTATAAAGTGCATCAACGCTTTTATCAGAATTAATTAAATTAAACTTCGATTTCAAATATGAGCCTATTGGATGAAGATTTATATTTAGATCGTTGTATGAATTATTTTGAATTAAATCATTTGCATTTGCTATATTTACAACACTTTAAAATGCAATAAGCAGCGCAACTGTAGAAGCTTTTTTCATTTTACAATCCTTAATATTAAGTTATACATAATCACACATCAAAGTAAATTTATTATGCCACCATTTTTAAATTTAAACCAAAATGATAAATGATAGATGACATACAAATTGTATGATTTTAGCATAAAATAAGGTATAAGAACAAATATTTACAAGTAAGGGTACCGTAGTATATCAGTTTCAGAAATCTATATTTTATTATAAAAATATTATAATTTAAACTGAGACACTGCTACAAATAACAAAAAAGCAAATTAAAACGTTCAATAATCAAGAACACCTTGATTTAATTCATCTAATAATAAATCTACTTTTTCAATACTTTCAGTCTTTAATATTTTACGCACTATAGTCGTATTTTTATTAATATCGGTATTTAAGATAATTTTTTTAATCGGTAAGATACTTGATGGATACATCGAAAAGTTTCTAAGCCCCATTCCCAGAAGTAGACGAGTAAGCCTTGGATCTGCAGCCATTTCCCCACATATAGTAACTGGCACTTGTTGACGATTACAACTTCGAATTACATGATGAATTAATTGTAGCACTGCTGGATGAATAGGGTTATATAGATAATTTACCGATTCATCATTACGATCTACAGCTAATAAATATTGAATCAAATCATTAGTCCCTATAGACACAAAATCAACTAGCGATAGAATACTTTTAATTGATAAAGCAGCAGCTGGCACCTCTATCATTGCTCCAATTTTGATATCAGGATTAAAATTTATCCCCTCTTGAATTAACTCATCTTTTACATATTCAAGTTGATAAATTGCTTGTTTTAATTCTAAGCTAGAAGATATCATAGGAAACATAATTTGAATGTTCCCGTAGTGTGATGCACGTAAAATTGCTCTTAGTTGGGAACGAAATAGATATAAATCGGCTAATGACAGTCGTATTCCAGTTAATCCTAGTGCCGGGTTCAATACTGAATTACCATCTACATTCCACGATGGATTTTTATCTGCACCAAGATCAGCAGTTCTGATAGTAACAGGTAATTTTTTTAGTGTTTTAACTACTTTAGAATATGCTTCAAACTGCTCTTCTTCATCACTATAATTATCATCATTATTTAAAAATAAAAACTCACTTCTAAACAATCCAACTCCATCAGCATTATTATTTTTAACCTCTATTGCATCAGAATCATTTTCAATATTTGCAAATAAATTAATTGTAACATCATCTAATGTAACAGACTCTTTTTGGCGAATATGTCTTAATTTTAATTTAGATGCTTGCCATTCTTTTTGTAATTTATAATATTCAGAAAGGACCACTGCATCCGGATCAATAATGAGTGCCCCATTAATTCCATCAACAATAACTGTATCCCCATCTCGAACCACTTGACGGGCATAACTTACCCCAACTATTGATGGAATTTCTAAATTTCTACCAATTATAGCCGTATGTGAGGTTAAACTACCAACTTCAGTCACAAACCCTAAAAAGTTAGAATTTTTAATATGCATTAAATCAGCAGGAGATAAATCATAAGTAATTAATAACTCACCCTCAAAATCATTGGTCTTATTCCAATCAAATTGATTACCTTCAAGATTTTTAAAAATACGTTCTAATACCTGAATAACATCATATTTACGTTCTTTTAAATACTCATCTTCCATTGTATCGAATTGCTCTGAAAGTTTTTCAGCTTGTAATTTGATAGCCCACTCAGCATTACAAAATTCGGTGCGAATTATATTTAATGGCGCTTGAGAGATTTGTGAATCACCAAGCATCATAATATTTAAGGATAAAAAAGCTCCAAGTTCAGCTGGAGCATTTGATGGAATATTACCTCTTAGCGACTCAAGTTCTTTTCGGGTATCACGAACTGCTTGCTCAAAACGTTTAGCTTCCAGATCAACTTGACTATCTTCTAATAAATGAAGAACAGCATTATCTAAATGTTTATCTAGAATATATGCTTTGCCGATGGAAATCCCACCCCCAAGTCCTATTCCATGTAATGAAATACTCATTTTACTACTCTAATTCACCAAATTTATTTGCAAATAATTCAGAAATTTGCTCAATGGCTACTACTTCATCTTCACCATTTGCCATTATAGTAATTGTACTGCCTTTATTTGCAGCCAACATCATAATTGTCATTATGCTTTTTGCATTAGCTAATTTACCATCTTTTTCAATTGAAATATCCGATATAAATTTACTTGCAAGTTGCACTAACTGAGACGAAGCACGGGCATGTAACCCAAGCTTATTAATTACAGAAGTTTGCTTTTTAATCATTTACTAACCCCACTAATATGAATAACCCCACCAGTAGCACCATCTAATGCTTTTTCAATACATGATTTAAGCCCTAATTTGGCATACGATATAGCACGAATCAACATGGGCAAATTTAAGCCTGTAATTAATTCAACTTTTCCATGTTCAACCAATTTTTGCGCAATATTAGTAGGGGTCGCACCAAATAAATCACTCAATAATAGAACTTCTCCGTCTTTAGCAATAGTTTTAATAAACGTTGTAGCTTTTATTAAAAAACTTTCAGCATCTTCTGTCTTTTTAACTGCTAAGACATGCAAATTAGATACTCGTTTAGATAAAATATGTTCAACCGTTGTTATAAAACTATTAGCGATTTCTGCATGTGCAATAACTATGAGATTAACCATTATAAACTCGATTCACCAGAATAAAAAGATTTAAAATCTTAAACTAATATTTGAATTACCAAATTCGTAAATTTTTCTATCAAATTCAATTAATAAATGCCCTTGTTCATTAATATTAACATGCTTACCACCTATTAATAAAACTTCATCACGATACATTTTAACCATTTTATTTAAATGGATACAATTATCTAACCATTCACGCTTAATTAAATCAAAACCAAAAAAGGTAAATTCGGATAGCACATTTTCTAAATTATTAATCAATTCGGCCAATAACCAATTTCTGTCTGTTCCAAGAATGTTATTTATTCCAACACCAATTACAATAAACCTTTTATCATTTCTGATTCCACTTTCAACTAAAATCCCCGCAATTTTAGTTTTATCTTCAAGCATTATATCATTAGGCCATTTAATAAATGATTTTACACTTAAATCTTTAAATAATCGATTTATTGCGACCGCTACCACTAACGGTAAAACTTCAAAATCTGATTCAGTAGGCAGCCAATATAAAAAAGAACTAGTAAGATCCACACCAATTTTACTGGACCAAACCTTATGCCCACGTCCACGCCCCTTTATTTGCGTTTCTGAACTTACTACAGTATTTGTAACTAATTTATCTAAATTAGTTATTATATAATCGTTTGTTGAATCAACCTCATCCAAAATAATAAGGTTATATTGCTCACGCTCTAACTGTTTTAAATAAGCTCTTACTTTCTCTAAATTTAACCAGTCAATCTTACGTGTTAAAAAAAATCTGTCTGTTGCACTAGTCTTAACAATACCATCCAAGGCATTATTAATTTTACCAATCAATTCTAAGGTTTTAAATTCAGTTAAATCTAATTTCTTACTTATTTCAAGTTTAAGACAACCTAATTCAATTAATTTTAAACATTCTATAAATTTATTCATGACGAATTCTATTAATTAAATTAGTTGTTGAAGTATCAAATAAAAATGGGATAGAATGAACTTGACCACCATAAGCAAAAACTTCTGAGCTACCTATAATTTTGTCAATATTCCAATCACCACCTTTTACTAAAATTTGAGGCTTGATTAACTTAATTAATTCTAATGGAGTATCTTCATCGAACGAGGTTACATAATCAACTGATTCAAGACTTGCAATCACTGCCATTCTATTAGATAAATTATTAATTGGTCGATCAGAACCTTTTCCTAATCGTCTAACCGACTCATCTGAATTTAATGCAACAATTAGGCTTTTTCCAAGAGATTTTGCTTGAGCTAAATAGGTTACATGCCCACGATGTAAAATATCAAAACAGCCATTAGTAAAGACTAATTGATTGCCTTGTTTAATATTGGATAATTGGCTAAGTAGTTGACTTGGTTTAATAATTTTATTTTCAAATAAAGGGGGTTGGTATTGCATATACTTAACTTTATAATTAAACTAAATATTTAATAGGAGCGAAGCTTTTACGATGAACAGCTAATACCCCCAATTTATTAATTGCTTCTAAATGATCACTTGTTCCATAACCTTTGTGCTTAGCAAAACCATAATCAGGGTACAGCTTATCTAATTTTAACATTTCCGTATCACGGGCAACTTTAGCCAAAATTGATGCCGCAGATATTGACTTAATGAGACTATCACCTTTAATAATAGTTCTTGTTTCAACATTTAAGCTTGGTGCTTTATTACCATCAATTAATACTAGTGTTGGTTTTATGATTAAACTTTCTACTGCACGTTTCATTGCAAGTAATGTGGCATTTAAAATATTTAACGCATCAATTTCAGCAACTGTTGCAATTTGAATTGAATAAGCTGTAGCATTATTTATAATTTGCTCAAATAATTTTTCTCTTTTTGTACTAGTTAATTTTTTTGAATCATTAAGTCCCTCAATTGGTTTTAACGGATCTAAAATTACTGCTGCGGCATAAACATCACCCGCAAGTGGTCCACGTCCAGCCTCGTCAACTCCACACTCAATTATCACAATGTATTAACTCCAATACTGCATTTGCAGCCTTTTTACTTGCATCACAGCGTAAAATTTTATGTAATTCATGAAATTTATCACACATTGCTTTTTGACGAACTAAATCATTAAATAACTTGATAAAAGTGTTAGCCAAAGTTTCTGGATTAGCATCCTTTTGTAGCAACTCTGGTGCAACTTCCTCATTTAATAAAATATTTGGCTGACCTACATATTTAATTTTTAAT
>CALFYC010000186.1 GCA_937952895.1 uncultured Neisseriaceae bacterium | reverse complement strand
TATATTTAGTTTTAATACTTTGAGCAACATTAATCATATCAAAAATCTTATATGGGTTTTCAACATACCACGATCACCGCCCCCATTTGCTCCATTATAAGTAAATACCGAATCTACTTTAGTCGTTGGTTCTGCGATATCACCACCACTAATTCCACCCATAGCTAAATAATTAGGCCACCCTGGAAGATTTGAAGCTCCATTTATTACCGTTAATTGGGCAGATCCAACTATACTTTGTAATGTGGCCGTAATATTTATTGGTCCACCAATAGTTACAGACTGTGCAATTCCACTAGCATTAATCTTAGCAACTGCACTATCTGAGCTTGCCCAAGTAACTTGATTTGTAATATCAAGTGATTCACCACTTGCATAGATACCGGTTGCTTTAAAAGCTTGACTATTGCCTAAATCTATAGTGGCATTTACCGGTGTAACCTGAATACTTATTAATGTATCAGCAGTTACTGTAAGTGGTGTATTAGCTGTAATACTCCCAAGTGAAGCAGTAATCGTTATTTGTCCAACTTTTAAAGCATGAGCTATTCCATTAGTATTAATAGTTGCAACGGTTGTATCTGAAGATATCCATATAACACTATTAGTAATAATTCTAGAACTTTGGTCAGAATATGTTCCTACTGCAGTATAAGATTGTTGAGCATTAACCGGAATAGAAGCATTTTTAGGAGTTATATCAATCGACACAAGAGTTGCACTAATAACATCTAATGTTGCATGCCCTGAAACACTGCCAAAACTTGCAGTAATAGTTGTTGTTCCAACAGCTAACGCTTTAGCTAAGCCTTGAGACTCTATCGTAGCAATCGAAGAAATTGAAGAACTCCAAATTACTGTTTGAGTTATATCACGTGTACTATGATCAGAATAAGTTCCAACAGCCTTATATTGCTGAGATAAACCAACAGGAATTGATTCATTAAGTGGAGTAAGATCAATTTTTGTTAATTGTGCTTGAGTAACAGTTAAAGTTGCATGAGCAGATATATTATTTAGACTAGCAGTAATAGAAGTCGAGCCATTGGCTAAAGAAGTTGCTAAACCATGAGCATTAATTGTGGCAACAGAAGTTTCTGAAGAACTCCAAACTACTGTTTGGGTTACATCGCGACTTGTTCCATCAGCATAATGCCCTATAGCTGT
This sequence comes from uncultured Neisseriaceae bacterium, assembly GCA_937952895.1. Lineage (GTDB taxonomy): Bacteria > Pseudomonadota > Gammaproteobacteria > Burkholderiales > UBA11063 > Aquella. The sequence continues at coordinate 498 of CALFYC010000186.1, read as the reverse complement.
AAATTGTTGAGTTACCCCTATTGGCATATTTACGCTTGTTGGAGTTATTTCAATTGACTCCAATACCGCCGGACTAACATTGATAGTAGCACTAGCAGTTACACCAGATAGTGAAGCTATAATATGAGCCTGACCAACTCCAATGGCTTTAGTAAATCCATTTTCACCTTGAGTATTACTAACATTAGCAATAGTTTCATTATCTGAAGCCCAAGTTACTGATTCCGTAATATCTTTAGATGTTCCATCAGAAAATGATCCCAATGCAGTAAACTGTTGTGAACCTCCCATAAGATTAATTGATGCAGATTCTGGGTTAATACTTATTGAAACCAAATGCATATCTGGTTGAATTGGTCCAGAAGGACTACTACTACCACCACTATCTCCACCGCTGTTACATGCGGACAGTATAATTACGAATACTCCGAGTAATATTAAGCGTATAATTTTATTTAACAAAGTTTTACTCCTTAACTAAACGATTAAATCAGTATA
>CALFYC010000185.1 GCA_937952895.1 uncultured Neisseriaceae bacterium | reverse complement strand
AGTTAAAAATGCATATGAAGAATTTGAACCAGAATTTGCCCTACTTGAGGCAAGACTACATGCTGGTCAGGCTCAAGAAGAAGTTGCTAAAATTATACACACTACAAAATCTATAGCTAATCATCTTGAAAAAGGTGATGGGTGGCCCCATTCTCCAAACCATTCTCACTCATAAAAATTGCTTAAAGATCATCTATATTTACTTGAATAGCCTCGGTCATAGCATCTTCCCAATTTTTAATACGATTGTTTGCCATTTTTACTAATTTAATATCATCTAAATAATCTGCAAAAGCATACATCATTCGTTCTGGTATTAAATATGCTTTAATGTTATCATCTTTTATAATTGCAATTGGTTCATTTATACAATCTATAATTCGACTATTGCACGTTAAGTCGGCAAATCCTATAGCTTTATGCGCATAAACAGTTTGTAAACTCATATAACATAACTTTTAAATATTATCAATTACGTAATTCTATATACAATATATCAGATCAATCTTTATTGAAAAAGCATGCGCTCCTTTATCCAAACTTATCTGATATTAATTTAGATTTTATTAACGAAAAAGTTTATATTAACTTTAATAATACATTCAATACTATGAAATCACATTTACGCGATAAATATGTAATGTTTTCTTATTAATAATATATTGGAAAAAATTAATTTTAAAAGAGTATTTTGATAATAGTATTGATTATTATAAAGACAAATTTGATGAAATTATCAAAATCCGTAACGATATATTATCTTCGGAGCTTATTAATGAAGGGCTTAAAAAGTATAATCTTGAGAATAAGCCTATTTATAATGACATAGTAATTCTGATGTTATTATATAAATATAATAAGCATGAAATCTATAAAATCTTAAAATTAAGATTTGCTACTTATATCCATAATAGCTCAGAAAATGCTATTTTAGATACAGAGGATTATAAAAGTAAAGTTATATATGAAACAGTACCAAATCTTTATTTATTATGGTTTATTGAGCCTAATCTAAGTATTTCTGAAATCGAACAATTGTTTACAAAAGTAAATAATGATGTCCAAAATACATTTACATTATAAATATAGTAAATAAATTCTACTACAATAAATTTTATTTCCATCAGCAATTTCTAAATTTCTAGCTTGCGGCTTACCTAATAATTGATCAATAAAAAATTTGTTTAATTTATTTGCTATGAATTGACTACCTTTATAGCAATTTGCCCTTGGTTTAGAGGGAGTTATACTATAAAGGGATATTTGAAGGGCGTTTTTTACACCTCATTATAGACTTTGGTAGATCACCGTATAATTTATCACTTTGTTAAAAGCATTGATAATTATGGCTTTATAAGCTATTTTAGATTTTTATAAAAATCGACTACATTTTTGGCATTAAATGTCTAAAATTCTTCATCATTTTAAACATACCACCACCGCCAAATTTCTTCATCATTTCACTAATTTGCTCATATTGTTTAAGTAATTGATTTACTTCTTGAACAGTTGTCCCACTTCCAACCGCGATTCTTCGCTTACGTGAAGCTTTTAAAATATCTGGCTTTCGTCTTTCTTCAAGAGTCATGGAATTTATAATTGCTAAATTTTTGCTCATCATCTTATCATTTACAATTTGTGGTGCTTTTTGCGCAATATTCATAGGCATTTTATCTAAGATAGTATTTAAGCCACCCATTTTATCTAATTGCTCAAACTGTGATTTAAAATCTTCCAAATCAAATTTCTTACCTTTTTTGACTTTCTCCATCAATTTTTTAGCTTCGGCTTCATCAACTGAACCTTTAACTTCATCAATTAAAGATAAGATATCCCCCATTCCAAGAATACGTGAAGCTAAGCGATCTGGATAAAATGGTTCTAAGCCATTTGATTTTTCTGAAACACCAATAAATTTAATTGGTTTTCCGGTAATTTGACGGATTGAAAGCGCAGCACCACCTCTTGAGTCTCCATCCATTTTGGTTAAGATTACGCCCGTTAATTCAAGTGCTTCATTAAAAGCTTTAGCAGTATTAACTGCATCTTGGCCAAGCATTGCATCAGCTACAAATAAGGTCTCAACCGGATTTAATGCACGATGTAATTCTTTAATTTCATTCATCATCGCTTCATCAATACTTAATCGCCCGGCCGTATCGATAATTAACACATCATAGTAGTGACTTTTAGCATATTCTAGAGCATCTTTGGCAATATCTATTGGCTTTTGTGATACATCTGATGGAAAATAATCTACAGCTACACTTTTAGCTAAAACCTCTAATTGTTTGATTGCAGCTGGGCGATATACATCAGCACTTACCACCAACACTTTCTTTTTTTCATTTTCTTTAAGTCTTCTGGCTAGCTTTCCAACTGTTGTAGTTTTACCAGCACCTTGAAGGCCAGCCATTAAGACAATTGCAGGGGGTGTCATACTTAGATTTAAAGTATCATTAAAGGAACCCATTAGCTCAATTAACTTTTCATTAACAACTCCAACTAGCGCTTGACCAGGCTTTAAGCTACCAATTACTTTTTGACCAACAGCTTCTTCTTTAATCTTGTCAATAAATGATTTAACTACTGGAATTGCAACATCAGCTTCAAGTAGCGCAATTCTAATCTCACGTAATGCATCTTGAATATTACTTTCGGTTAAGCGTGCATTTCCTGAAATGGTCTTAACAATTCCACTTAATTTAGTTGATAAATTTTCTAACATACTTAAACCATTATCTTAATTCACTAGGAAGCGCAAATATCATATGTTCTTCCACTGTTTTTAGCGTTTCAATTTTTAAAAATTCGTGCTGTTTTAATTTATTAATAACGCCTTCTACTAATACTTCTGGAGCTGAAGCACCAGCTGTAACACCAACTGTTGTTGCACCATTTAACCATGAACCTTCAATTTCACTAGCAAAATCAATTAAATATGAAGTTACGCCAAGATTTTCAGCTAATTCTTTTAATCGATTAGAGTTTGAACTATTTTTACTACCAATTACAATTAATAAATCACAAGCTTTAGCTAAAGCTTTTACTGCATCTTGGCGATTTTGCGTAGCATAACAGATATCTTCATTTTTAGGTAAACGTAAATTTTTAAAAGTTAATTTAAGTCGATCAATGATTAACTTAGTTTCATCAACGGATAATGTAGTTTGGGTAACTACTGCAATTTTTTCTATTTCTTTACAAATCGGTAAATCTTCAATATCTGCTTCTTTTTCGATCAAATAGATTTCCCCAGATACTTGCCCCATAGTTCCTTCAACTTCAGGATGCCCCTTATGTCCAATCATTAAAATTGTATAACCTTGATTGTGTAAATTTTTAATTTCAACATGCACTTTACTAACTAATGGACAAGTTGCATCAAAAATCATTTTTAAATTTTTTTCAGCTGCTTCTTCTCTAACTGAGAGAGGAACTCCATGAGCTGAATAAATCAAAATACTGTTTTCTGGAACATCTTTAATATCTTCAATAAAAATAGCTCCACGTGATTTTAAATTCTCTACTACATATTTATTATGCACAACTTCATGACGCACATAAATTGGCGAACCATATTTATTGAGAGCTTTTTCAACAATATCAATTGCTCGATCAACTCCAGCACAAAACCCACGAGGTTCGGCTAAAATAATTTTTTTAGTAAAATTTGTCATATTTAACTATTTTTCTTACCAAAAAATACATTCTCTATAATTAAAAGCGTAATACCCACTGTAATAAAACTATCTGCAACATTAAATGCAGGCCATGAATGAGAACGATAATACCATAAAACAAAATCAGTAACTTCACCATATAAAATTCGATCAATTAAGTTACCCAAAGCACCACCTAAAATAAAGCTCAAAGCAATCCCGGATAAACGTGAATAACTTCGGTTTAAAATATAATAAACGAGACAAATTGATACGATTAAAGCTACTAATCCAAAAAATAGCTTTTGCCAACCCGACTGATCTGCAAGAAAACTAAATGCAGCACCTTTATTATATGCTAAAGTCCAACTCCAATATTGAACAAACGGTTTTACTTGATAAAGCATCAAATTATGTCGTGCAACCTCTTTGGTAATTTGATCTAAAATAATTATAATAAAAGAAAATCCCAATAATCCAAAACGGCATTTCCAAGATAAATTAGCTTTAGTAGTCCAATCACATTTATTCACAATAAATCCCCTGTTCCTTTAAAATTAAGGCCACAATAAACCAGTATTATAACTTAGGCAAATTGACGTATTTCACCATTACCTACAACATTTTCTACACAACGATTACAAATAGTATTATGTTCATGATTGGAACCAACTGTATCTGAATAATGCCAACATCTCTCACATTTTAGATTACTACTTGGAATTACCGTAACATCTGTAGTTGTTGCTTTTTCTATAACTACAGAAGATACCATATATACAAATTTTAAATCATTACCTAAAGCTGATAAAATCTCAAATAATTGTTCTTCTGCTTTAATCACCAAATCTGCCTGTAATGATGAACCAATTACCCCTTCAACACGTTTATTCTCTAATTCTTTTAAGATAATTACCCTTAATTCTTCAATTTGACCCCATTTATATTGCAACATTTCACTATCATGAATAACTGGAACTTGATGATAAGTATGATATAAGGTACTATCTGATTTATCATTTTGAATCGTTTCCCACACCTCATCCGCAGTAAAACACAATATTGGTGAAAACATCAAAGCTAACGATTTAGTTAGATGATATAAAACTGTCTGACATGATCTACGTGCATGACAATCTGCTTTACTTGTATATAATCGATCTTTTAAAATATCCAAATAAAACCCACCTAAATCTTCTGAACAATAATTAACTAATTCTTGAATTGCCAGATGAAACTGAAAACTTGCATATAATTTATTAACTACTTTATCTTGCACTGAATGTAATCGAATTAGTGCATATTTATCCACTTCAACCAAATCATCTAATTTAACCTCGTCATTAGCAAAATTAAAATCTGCTAAATTAGCTAATAAGAATCTTAATGTATTTCTAATACGTCTATAATTATCTGCTGTGCGTTTTAAAATTTCATTAGATAAGCTAAGTTCACCTGAATAATCAGATGAAGCAACCCACAACCTTAAAATATCAGCCCCATATTGATTCATTATTTCTATTGGTTCAATGCCATTACCCTTTGATTTAGACATTTTATGTCCATTTTCATCTACTGTAAAGCCATGAGTTAATAGATGATTATAAGGTGCACGACCATTAATCGCGCAACCAGTTAATAATGAAGATTGAAACCAACCACGATGTTGGTCCGAGCCTTCTAAATATAAATCTGCTGGAGACAATAACTCTTCACGTCTTTTTAATACACTAAAGTGTGTTGCACCAGAATCAAACCATACATCAATAGTATCAGTTAATTTACGATAATTAACTGCATCTTTAATATGTAATGATTCTCCGGTTAATTCAGGATCAAACCACGCATCAATTCCACTATTTTCAATTTTTTGTGCAACTTGTTCTAAAATAGTATAACTATCTGGATGTAACTCACCAGTTTCACGATGCACAAAAAATGTCATGGGAGTTCCCCAGTTGCGCTGTCGAGAAACACACCAATCTGGACGATTTTTAATCATAGCTTCAAGTCTAGCTCTACCCCAACTCGGTGAAAACCCAGTTTTATCAATTGATTCTAAAGCTTGCTTGCGTAGAGTTTTTCCAGCATGATTTGCTACATCCATACTGATAAACCATTGCGAAGTAGCTCTAAAAATAAGTGGTGTTTTATGCCGCCAACAATGAGGATAACTATGATTAAGTTTACTTTGTGACCATAAAGCCTGTTTTTCATCTAAAGTTTCAATTACTTTAGCATTAGCTGCCCATACTTTTAAGCCAGCAAATAATGGAGTATTACTAATAAAAGAACCATCATCGCCAACCGGATTATGAATTTCTAATTTGTATTTAAGCCCAACTTGATAATCTTCAATACCATGAGCTGGTGCAGTATGCACAATCCCAGTTCCAGTATCAGTTGTAACGTGTTCACCTAAAATTATAGGAACTATACGATCAGTATAGAATGGATGTTGACTTTTAAAACCTTCTAATTTACCACCTTCAGTTATTGCAACAATTTCATGATCTACATTCTCTTTTTGATTAATAACTGATTCAACTAAATCTTTTGCGATCAAAAGATAGCTATTATGTGCTTTAACTAATGCATATTGAATATCATGCCCAACACAGATTGCTTGGTTGGCAGGCAATGTCCACGGAGTTGTGGTCCAAATTATGGCATAAACATCCAAATTATTATCTATTGATCCATTAAATGCTTTAAAAATATTTTTATCAACAATTTTAAATTTCACAAAAATTGCCGGTGATACTTTATCCTGATATTCTACCTCAGCTTCAGCTAAAGCTGAACCACACTCAATACACCAATGAACAGGTTTTTTACCACTTTGTAAATAACCATTTTTGTAAATTTCACCTAACGCTCTTACTGTATCAGCTTCGACTTTATAATCCATAGTCAGATATGGATTTTCCCAATCACCAAGAATACCTAGACGTTTAAATCCTTTTTTTTGGATTTCAACTTGTTCTTTAGCATATTTACGACATTTTTCTCGAAATTCTTTTGCTGGAATATTCTTACCATGATCTTTTTCAACCTTATGTTCAATGGGTAAACCATGGCAATCCCATCCTGGGACGTATGGAGCATCAAATCCAGCAATAGTTTTGCTACGAACCACAATGTCTTTTAAAACCTTATTTACCGCATGGCCCAAATGAATATCACCATTTGCATAGGGCGGTCCATCATGTAGAATGAATTTTTTACGACCTTTACATTTCTTTCTCAACTTATTATAGCGATCTTCTTTATACCATTTATCAAGCATCAAAGGTTCACGTTTGGCTAAATCACCACGCATTGGAAACTCAGTCTCAAGTAAATTTACTGTGTTTTTATAATCCATTGAATAATTATCCTATCATTCTTTATAATTTTTATTTTATATTTTTAAAATAATTGCGACCTAATTCCAAATCAGCATATATTTGTTCAAACATAGTGTTAAAGTCAGCAAACTTCTTTTCTTCACGCATGAATTCTAATATTTCTACAGTAGCTATTTTACCATATAGGTCCATATCAATATCAAGCAAATGAGCTTCTAACTTATACTTCTCTTGATTAGTCACTGTGGGGTTTTTACCAATACTTGCTACCGCATTGTAGCGAATACCATCAATATAGACAAAAGCAATATAAATCCCCCAAAGTGCGGGAACATTATGACCTAAACACAGATTAATTGTTGGCACACCATATTTTCGGCCCAATTGATTACCATAAATTACCCTTGAAGTATATTGTAAATTGCGTCCTAAATATTTGCCAACTCTAGATAAGTCATTTATTTTAGCATACTCTCGAATTATAGAACTTGAAACTCTTTGATTATTTATTAGGTATTTATTAATTGTAATTGGCTTAACATTTGCATCTTTAAAATCTTGACTTCTACCTAAACCATTTTTACCAAATTTAAAATCATCACCAACTACCACTTCAGTTACATTTAATTGGAATTTTAAGATATTTTCGATAAACTGTTTGGGGGATAAGTTAGCAGTTTTTTTATTAAAGCGTAAAACAATTAATTCATCAGCATAATCTATTTTTTTTAAAATTAGAAATTTATCACGTAGTAAGCTTAATCTTGTTAATCTTGGTCTATTTAATTGATCAAAAAAATACTCAAGAGGTAATGGTTCAAACACAATTACTAAACGCTTATAATTATGCAGTCTAGCTTGCTGATTCATTTCTTTTATAAGTTCTAAATGGCCTTTATGTAATCCATCAAAATTACCAATTGCTGCAATAGCTGGCTTATTATCATCTAACTTATTTATAATAATTCTATACATGTTTAATCAGATAAAAAATCCCCACACTTAAGGTGGGGAAATAGTTTTTAGCTTAAACCAATTACTTAATTACACCCTCAGAAACTGATTCT
>CALFYC010000184.1 GCA_937952895.1 uncultured Neisseriaceae bacterium | reverse complement strand
ATTCAGTAGTATAAAAATGAATTTGACCATCCGTGCCTAATCCTGAGATTATGAAAGATCTATCATATGGTGCTATAGAATAGAATTCTACTACACTTTCTGAACCCAAATAATTAACCTTTTGCCATGATTCTCCTCCATCATAGGATCTGATTATTTCAGCACCTGATGTTACTGCAAGAATAAGACCATTTCCACCACCTGGGATTTCTTCTATACCAGCTATATCATTAATATAATTATAAGTGGGAAGGGTAACGACTTTACCACTTCCATCTGATTCAAAAATAGAAATGGTGGTTAGACCGGAAGTGGAATTTTTTGGCAAAAACCCTATAAATTTACCCAAAATATCAAGTATTTGTTCAATATGAGCATTACTTTTCAAATTCTTTGTAATCCAAGAATCTCGGTTATATAACGAATCTGAAGGACTAATGTCAAAAGTGGCTTTTTGGTAAATTACTGGCACCGCCCCTAATACAACTCCACTTAAGGTAATTGTTGGTGGAACTGGTGGATGATCTGGGGTTCTAGGTTGTGCTTCTTGATAAGATGCAGATACCCAACTTGTCCCAATTTGTATAGGCAATAAGGTAGTATATTTTGGATTACTTGGGTTAAAAGCATATGCACCTCCTTTCTCAACTGTAACAATACAATTACCAGAGCTTGCTCCTCCAGAAATATATCTTGCTATTAGAGGTTTTTCACTTTCAGTGACGGAAGGTGCTCCATCGAATGAAATAATTTCTGGTCTACTTGAAGAAGAATCTTTAAGTAGACGGATAAATTTTGTAAATCTCCCAGTTTGGTCAAAAACAAAAATTGTAACCATGGTAGATCCTATTGTGTACTCAACTGCTGCAGCTGTTATAATTCCACTTCCATCTTCAACTGTTGCTACAATATGTTGGTTTACACCATTTCCGGTAAGGTAAATTGAATTGTTAGACATTTGAACTAAAAATCCATTACCGCTATATACTATTCTTAACCCTGAATTAATTCCTCTTAAATTAAAATTATTATTGTTAGAAGCGGTTGATTTATTATTTTTTTGTGGTATGGTGATTGTTTGGGGTTGCGTATTGTTTGGTGTAATGCTATTCCCAGAGTTGCAGCTTAATAAGGCAATAGAACTAAATAGAATTGTTATAAAAATTTTACTCTTTTTAATTACGCACATGTTATACCTCTAAAAAATTAATGACAATCAATCTGGGGAGTAAGATTTTAATTATACCATCATTTAAAGGGGGTTGTGCATAAATATTTAATAACTTTAAGGTTAAATTAAAAATGTTCAAATTATGGATAATAAAGTGGCAAATAATTAATTGAAATAAACTTAAAAATGTAGTTAAATGAAAATCATTATAAGGTTAAAAAGTTTTTAGAAAAACGCTACTTAGCCGTAGATTTATAGTTATGTAGATTCCTTATGTTTTCAGAAAAGTTTTGTGCACATAAAATTTCAAGGATGAAATAATTATTAAAGCTATACTTTATTAAAAGTTTGTTTATTTGAAAATGTTTTACTTCATTATTAGAAATGTATTGCCTAAACATAAGTAGTATAAAATTAAAATATCTAACATAATTTAATGATCTTAATATAGAATCACGGGTAAGTTATCACCTAAATAAGGTAATTGATATGAGACCACACTTATTACGCCTTTTAAAACCACGACATATTTTAATGATTGCCCTAGGTAGTGCAATTGGCACTGGTTTATTTTTTGGGGCTGGTGAATCAATTAAATTAGCTGGCCCATCAATTTTATTATCCTATACTATCGGTGGGATAATTATGTACATAGTTATCCGTGCTCTTGGTGAAATGACAGTTTATGAACCAAATGTTGGATCATTTAGTTTTTATGCATATAAATATATTAACCAATATGCAGGTTTTATGGCTGGTTGGAATTATTGGTTTAATTATATTATTGTAAGCATGCTTGAATTAACTGCAACTACGATGTTTCTTGATTACTGGATCCCAATTAGTAAATATCATTGGCTAATTGCATTAGGAATATTGACATTTTTTGGTTTAATCAACTTAATGAATGTGAAATTTTTTGGAGAATTTGAATTTTGGTTCACAGGTATTAAGGTTACCACAATAATTATTTTAATTATTATAGGCCTATATTTAATCTTTACCAATCAAAGCACTGATACTGGTGATATTCATTCAAATATTAAAAATTTATGGCAATATGGAGGATTTTTCACAGGTGGTTTTCATGGGTTTATATTATCTTTTGTGGTCGTTATTTTTGCTTTTGGTGGTACTGAATTAGTTGGTATTGCTGCAGGGGAATCAGATAATCCGAAAAAGACTATTCCAATTGCAATTAATGGAATTATTATTCGAATATCAGTATTTTATGTATTAGTCCTAGCCATCATCATGTGTTTATACCCATGGGATAAGATTGATAATAGTATTAGCCCATTTGTTGATGTATTTAATAAAGTTGGAATTCCTAAAGCTGCAGCTCTTATGAATTTGGTTGCAATTGCTGCAGCACTTTCTTCATTTAATAGTGGAATTTATGGAACTGCTAGAATGTTGTTTAATTTAGCAAGGCAGGGTAATGCGCCTAAATATTTTATTAAATTAACTAGTGGCGGTGCTCCTTATTTAGCTACGATTTTTTCAATATCATGTATCTTTATAACAGTAATCCTAAACTATTTTTACCCTAAACAAATTTTCTATATACTGCTTGCTTTAGCAACTACTGCAGCGATGATTAATTGGATTACGATTTTAATTGCGCAGATTTGTTTTAGATGGCAAGTTGATAGACAGAATATTTTTTATAAAATGCCACTATATCCATTTTCATCTATTGTGGCAATTGGATTTTTTATATTTGTTTTAATTACCATGCTAAGAATGCCAACAATGAGTCTAGCTGTATATATTATGCCTTTATGGATATTAATTTTATCGATTTTATATATTGTAAAAATTAAAGCCAAAAATTAGCTTTTAAAAATTTGAAGATGCTTATAGATTAAGAGGCGTCATATATTCTGGATTCATTTATTAGTTTGTGATTTTTTTATAAATAAATGTAAAAAATCTTTTAAATCAGGTATAATATATCTTCTTTTAATTATTCATAAATTGATTTTTTAAATGTCAAATTGATAGTATTATGTTTAAATCAAAAAGTTTAATAAGCCAAAATAAAAAAATTATTTTGGATAAAGCAACTGAATATCCTGGCACTGGCAGATATAATCAGTTTGATCAAGATGGAACCTATTTATGCCGAAATTGTGGAATTGCCTTATTTCGTTCAGATAGTAAATTTCATTCAAGTTGTGGTTGGCCAAGTTTTGATGCACAAATAGCAAATAATGTTAAATTAGAACCAGATGTAGATGGTATAAGAACTGAAATTGTTTGTGTTAGGTGTGATGGACATTTGGGCCATGTGTTTTATGGTGAGGGTTTTACACCTCTAAATACCAGATATTGTGTGAATTCGGCATCACTTGATTTTGTTGATAATCAACAAGTTTTGGATAGTGAAGAAGTAATTCTTGCTGCTGGATGTTTTTGGGGTGTGCAATATTATTTAAATAAGCTATCTGGGGTTCTAAAAACTGAAGTTGGTTATAGTGGTGGTCATTTGGATAATCCTAGCTATAAAGAGGTATGCGCGGGTAAAACAGGTCATCTTGAAGTAATTAGAGTTCTATTTGACCCATCTATAATTAGTCTTAAAGAATTAATAAAATATTTTTTTGAAATTCATGATCCAACTCAAATAAATGGTCAAGGACCAGATATTGGAGAGCAATATTTAAGTGCAATCTTTTATTATGATGAGACGCAGTTAAATATAATCAATATGGTTATTCAAGAATTAGTTTCTTTAAAGTACAATGTTGTAACCAAAATAATGCCAGTATCAGCATTTTGGATTGCTGAGGATTATCACCAAAATTATTATATGAAAAATGGTAACTCGCCATATTGTCATTCATGGCAAAAGAAATTTTAATTTTATCTATAAAGGAAGTAGTTGAGCATGAATATTTTTAAAATATACCCACGTGGAGTATGGGCATTATCGAGTATAGAAATGTGGGAACGTTTTAGCTTTTATACTATGCAATCAATTTTAGTATTATATGCTGCTGCTAAAGTTAGCCATGGAGGTCTTGGCTGGACTGATGCAGAGGCAATGCGCTTAACTGGTTTTTATGGTGCGGCTGTTTATGTTTCTCCAGTATTTGGGGGTTATATTGCAGATAGGATTATTGGGCGTAAAAATTCGATTTTATTTGGTTCGATTATCATGATGTTTGGTCATTTAACTTTAGCATTCCCAGGAATTATTCAGTTATATCTAGGTTTAGCTTTACTAATTGTAGGTTGTGGCTTAATGAAGCCTGCAATTAGCGCGATTGTTGGTGAATTTTATGATAATAAAGAAGAAGGTCATGCGATTGATAAAGAATCAGGTTTTGCAATTTTTTATATGGCGATAAATATTGGTGGATTTATTGGACCAATGATATCTGGGGTAGTAATGGAGAAAAGCTTTAGTTTAGCTTTTGGAACAGCTGCACTTGGATTAGTAGTTGCTATAGCTAATTATTTTATGTGTAAAAATAAGAGCTTAAAAGGCTATGGTGAAACCCCAACTAAATTTAGTGAAGAAAAAGTTGGAAAATGGAGTTCTAATGATTATAAAAAATTTTGGACTTATTTCACACTTTGTGTAAGTAACATATTTTGGAATATTATTTATGCACTACCATATGGATTATTAACTCTTTATGCAGATCATAATATTGGTCGTCACTTGGGTCATTGGGAAATTCCTGCAACTTGGTTTTATGGAGCTTATAGTGTAATTATTATAATAGCAGCCCCTTTAGTTGCCGAATTTTATCAATTAGTTGGAAGGGCATTTAAGAGTGATTTTACTTTAAGTTATAAATTAGCAACTGGTTATGTTTTATTAGCTATTGCATGTTTTTGTTTACTACCTTTAGTATCTAAAATTGCAACTAATCCTAATTATGTTGGTAATGCTGAATACTTGATTCTTTTTTATTTATTTTTTGCGATTAGTGAATTAATTACCGTTCCAGTTTTATTATCTGCTGCAACTACTTTTGCACCTAAAGGACTATCTTCGACTTTTATTTCGATGAATATGATGATATCTTGGGCAATTGGTGCGTGGTTAGGTGGTGAATTTGGTGCTTTAACTCAATCACTTAATCCATGCACTATGTTTGAATGGGTAATTGCTTTTTGTGTAGTATTTATGATTCTACATATATTAAGTAATCGCTTTATTGAAAAAATTATGAAATTAAGCTAATTAATATAAAATGAAGGTTAAATAAATGCTTAGTAATATTTGCTATGGTATATTATTATAATGTCACTAATTGTACAAAAGTATGGTGGAACTTCAGTAGGTACAATAGAACGTATTAAGTTAGTAGCTAAAAATATTGCTAAGTTTTATCATCAGCGTCATCAATTAGTGATTGTCGTATCTGCTATGAGTGGGGAGACTAATCGCTTAATTAATTTAGCTTTAGAAATTTCGGATAACCCTGCAAAACGTGAGTTAGATGTTATTGCAACTACTGGAGAGCAGGTAACCATTGCTTTATTAACTATGGCTCTCCAGGAGCAAAAAATTCCATCAATTAGTTACTGTGGTTGGCAAGTTCCCATAACTACAACCAATGATTTTACTCAAGCACGAATTAAAACTATAGATACAACTAAAATTACCCAAAATTTAAATGATGGATTTGTAGTGGTAGTTGCAGGATTTCAAGGTATTGCTACTAATCATCAAATTACTACTTTAGGTCGTGGTGGTTCAGATACTTCAGCAGTAGCTTTAGCGGTTGCCCTTAATGCAGAAGAATGTGATATTTATACTGATGTAAATGGGGTATTTAATGCTGATCCAAATAAAGTAACTGAAGCAAGGCGGATTACCCAAATTGATGGTTTATCAATGCTTGAAACAACTTCACTAGGTGCTAAAGTATTACATGTAAGAAGTTGTGAATTAGCTTATCGATATAAAACGAATGTTCGTGTATTATCTACTTTTGCGCCCCAAGATCAAGGAACTATAGTTATGAATAAAGATGATTTAGAAAGCTATCCAATTATCAGTTTAACTATTCAAGAAGAACAGGTATTGGTAAATTTTGAATATGAAAATGAAGTATATAAAATTCTAGATAAAGTATATGATATCTGTAGTACAGATATGTTACAAATTAGTAATAAACAAGTTAATTTTGTAATTGAAAAATCTGATTTAATCAATTTAGAACCAATGCTAAAAACCATAAAGACTATTAAAAACTTGTTAATTACTTCTGATTTAGTTAAATTATCTTTAATTGGTAGTGGCTTTAGATCAAATCGACATTTGAATCAAAAAGTTTGGCAATTAATGAAAGGGACTGAGGTTTTTTTAACCTCACACAATGAGATTAGTCTTTCAATGTTAGTTCATGCCTGGGATGCAAATACAACTAAAGTTAAATTAAGTAAACTTCTTAAAGATTAATCTTAAGTAAGAGAGATATTGATTCTGAGATTGGTACTTAATTTATTAACAAATAAATAACCTTATTTTTCAGATTTATAACCTGATTTTTATTTTGCATTGCCTTCTTGAATTAAGGTTTAACTACAGCTAAAATTACACAGGTAATTAAAACTAAGGTAGGGTATTCATTATAAATGCGAAACCATTTATCTGATTTAGTATTACAATCTTTAGCAAAATCTTCCATTAGTTTAAAACAGTATATATGATAGATGACTAGAGTGATAGTCAAAAATACTTTCACATGTAGCCAAGAACCAGTAATATCAAATAAATGAGAAAGAATCTCGCCTAATAAGATTGCCAAAATACCAGCTGGAGTCATAATAAACCAAAATAATTTATGCTCCATAATTTTAAAATTATTACTAGTTACTTGATTTTTTGTAATTGAATGATATACAAATAATCGCGGTAAATAAAATAACCCAGCAAACCAGCAAACAATAGCAATTATATGAAAAGCTTTTAGATAACCATATAAATGTGGATGTTCTAGTACGGCATTTGGCAAATTATACATACGTTTGAATTACTAGAATGGAATGTCATCAGATTGCAGAGTGCTCGCTGCTGATGATTGACCAGATTCAGGTAAATTATATACTTCTTCATGGTGCTGATCATCAGCTTGATCATCACGTTTACTTAATAATTCCAAATTATTTGCATATAATCTAAGTGATGCAACTGGCTTATTTTCTTTATTTATATATGCTGTAGCAGTTGGGTAACCTTCAACTAAAATTTTGGTCCCTTTTTTTACATAATTACGTGCAACATCACCTAATTTAGCATTACAACTTACCTCTACCCAATCAGTTTTAGGATTAGTTTTTGTTCCAACTGATACACCAACTGAAAAAGTAGTAAATGAATTTCCTGCTTGATCTGCTCTAGATTCTGGATCACGGCCAACATTTCCAGTTATAATCATTTTTTTCATAATACATAATATCCTTTAAATAATAATTTCCGATTTTAACATTAGCTACTAAATAAGTACAATCTTTTTTAGTACTTTCTATATAAATAATTTCAAAGATTTTTGAAATTATTTACGTGATGAATTTTAAACATATTAATCAGTCATATTTTGCGAAAATTCGCAAAAATAAAAATAGTCATAAGAAAGACATATTTAGCGTTTATAGTTATCTTTGTAAAATGTATAAATTTTTAGCCTTAATTTTATGGTTGTATTTTAACACCAAACAATGAGATAATCTAACAAATGTTTATAAATGTATTTGTATAGTTAAAAAGGATTTTTTATGTTAAATTTAAAACTAACTACTAAAATTATATCAATCTTTCTTGTATTATCTATTTCATATAGTTATGCAGACTGTAAAGCATCGATTAATAATTTTTCAGGTGATTCATGGACTATTAGTTTTTTATCTGAGGATGGAAATGTATATTTTAATATAAATCCAGCATTATGCCCTTCAAGTGATATTCACCATGGAATACCTAAAAATGGTCCTTGTATAATCGAACCTGGACAATTTGAAATCAGTTATACTGATAATAAATGGGATGCTCAAACAAAGGGGCATGGAATGATTACTAACTCGCAAGGTATATCTTATAAATTTTCTTATAATAATGAAACTTCGTTAAATAATACGTGTCCAACTATATCCCTATCACCGGATCAAACTATTCCAGCTAATATTAAATTAAATGAGCCAACCACTGGTAGCATTACACTGGAAAATAATTAATTTTACAATATTTTTTAGATTTATTATAAATGAGCTCGATTAAAAATAACATTCGAGCTTTTAATAAACATAAGAAAGCACAATAAATGTAAGGGATTAGATTATCTAATATTAGCTTTTATTAGGACGCTTACTTTGTTAACTGGTTAATTAATAGAAATTTGTAAAATAAAAATCAGTTATTAAATAATAATTATTCATCTTATAATTTATTAGGCTTCCTAAATATTTAGACTAATATTATATTTGACTCTAAACTATAAAAAAGCTATACTACGTCTAAATTCCAAATTTTCAAGAAAATATTTGTACTTTTTTGATTTTTATGGTTAATTCTTAATTAAAAGATACCAGAACTTTAATTAATATTTGGTGTTTGAAAGTACTGAATGCCATTATTTTACGCAAAATTGTTAATAAAGGATATTTTATGAAACAAACTAAATTTAATGATACTCAAGCAATAGTTTCTCGATCGCGATCGACCCAAAGCTATCTTTTTACTCAAGAAGCGAGAATCGCAGTTTCAGCAAAAAAAACGAAAACAATAGCAAAGCAAGAAACTGAACCACTCAAACCTAAAACTACTAAAAAATCGAATATACCTGAAATTCCTAATTGGTTAGAATGCCTAAGGGATAATTAAAATAATTAATTTATGTTGACATATCTATATATTGATTAGGATATGTCAATATGTAAAATAATTGGATCATGCTATAGTTAACATTTCTTTAGCATGATCAATGGTGGTTTCCGTGATATTCATGCCGCCTAACATTCTTGCAATTTCTGCAACTCTTTCTTTTCCGGTTACATTAACCACTTGAGTTAAAACTTTATTGTTGGTTTGAGTTTTATTCACAACTAGATGCCAATCACCATAACACGCACTTTGTGGTTGATGTGTAATACAAATAATTTGTTTGGCGTGTCCTAACTCACGGAGCATTTGACCTACAATAGCAGCAATTTTACCCCCAATACCTACATCAATTTCATCAAAGATAATTAATTCAGGGGAACTATGAATGCTCATAAGTAAATATATAGCTAAGGCAGTTCGTGATAATTCCCCACCTGATGCAGCTTTACTTAATGGTTGTAAATTTAAGCCTTTATTAAAACAAATTTGATATTCAACGTTTTCTAAACCATAATTAGTTAAACCAGAAGTTTTAGTTAAATCAATTTTAAACTCACCAGTAATGGCCAATTTATGTAAACTTTCTGTGACTTTTTTTGATAAATCTAAGGCACTTTTGGTTCTGTTACTAGTAATAACGGTTGCTAATTTAGTATACTCATGATTTAGTTTATTTAGTTCTTCTTCTAGTGATTTAATATTTAAATTGTGGCCTAATAGTTCTAATTCTCGTTGAGATTTGATTAAGTATTCAGGAATTTCAAGTGGTTGAATCCGATATTTACGACTTAAATCAAAAATTTGCGCCATACGTGATTCGATTTTGCTTAACTTATTCGGATCTTTTTCGATATTCTTAATCGTAATATTAATTTCATGACTTAATTCATGTAATTCATTATTTACACTATCTAGAATAGTTGTCATGGTCTTTGATGGTAGCATCTCAGATAATTTTGCTAATTTAGAATCTAATTTACGTAAATTATTTAAAATAGAATTATCTTCACTAGATAGAATGGCGTCGATCCAATTTAATTCTTGAAGCATTATATCAATATTAGCTAATTGTTTATGGCTAAGTTCTAGTTCTTCCCATTCACCAGGTTGTAAATTTAAATTAGTTAATTCATCGACTATTTCATTTAAATCATGACGTTTATTTTTTAATTCTTGCTCTTTTTGTGATAGTTCTTTTAAAGTGTGTTCAATTTCTCGAATTTTTTTATAAGTTTGTGCTATACATTTGACTTGATCGGTAATTTTTGCATATTCATCAAGCAAGTTACGTTGATTTTCCGCTTTTAATAAAGTGATTGATGCATGTTGAGTATGAATATCCAGTAATAATTCACCTAAATGACGAGCTTGGGTATTAGTAATTGTATGCCCATTTATATAGCATTTATTTTTACCATTTTGATCAATAATACGTCTGAAATTAGCATTATGTGGTTCATCTTGGTCAAGAAGATCATTTTCAGTTAAATAAGCTATAACTTGATGGTTTTTAGATATTATAAAATCAGCTTCAAAAGTTGCTTGAATTTGGGAGGTGCGAATAATATCAAGAGTAAATTTGGCACCAAAAAGTATCATTAAAGCATCAATAATAATTGATTTACCACTTCCGGTTTCTCCAGTTACGACTGTTAAACCACTTTTAAATGTTAATTCTAATTCTTCGATTAGCAAAAAATTACTAATTTTTAAGCGATTGAACATTTTAATAATATCCTAGGAAACCCGTTTTGACCAATCTAATTTGGTGCGTAAAGTATTATAATAATTATATGTGCTTGGATGAATTAATTTAAGTTGTTGAACTTGCTTTTTAATAATAACTCGATCTTGATGAACTAAGTTAAAACACTCTTGACCATCAAAATGAATTTGAGTTGCATTATCTTTAAATAAGACAAATTCAATGACTACATTATCGTTAACTACTAATGGTCGATTTGATAGAGATTGTGGACAAATAGGAACAATTGAAAATACCATTGCTTCAGGGTGTAAAATTGGCCCACCTGCAGCTAATGAATAAGCTGTTGATCCTGTTGGTGTAGAAAAAATTATTCCATCTGATTTTTGCGATAAGACAAATTGTTTATCAATAAAAATATCAAATTCAATCATATTGCCAATTGCACCACGTGAAATAACAATATCATTTAGTGCTGAAGATTTAAATATTACTTGGTCGTTTCGGTAAACTTCAGCAAATAATAAGCTTCGAGATTCAATTTCACAACTTGTATTTAATAAAATATCATTAATAACGGTTAACATTTCATCTGCAGCAATATCAGTCATAAAACCTAATTTACCTCGGTTAACCCCAATAATTGGAATATTTAAATTAGCGATAATTCTTGCTGCAGATAATAAGGTTCCATCACCCCCAACAACGATTACTAATTCAAGTCTGTCTAGCCAATCACTTAATTTACCAATAGTAAAATCTACAAAATTTTTAGTATCACAATTTTCATTACAATCAATATAAACAGTAATACCAAGATTATCCAAATATTGGGCTAATTGAACAATGTGTTGTTCTAATTGCACATCATGGTATTTACTTACCAAGGCTACATGTTTATACTTCATAATCAATTTTCCTTATTTTTTCTTAGGAACGTATAGATCAGTAATACTTCCATCAATCATTTCACAGGCAAAGGCAACGGATTCAGATAAAGTTGGATGAGCATGAATTGTCAATGCAACATCATGAATATTACAATCCATTTCAAGTGCTAATACTGTTTCGGCTAACAATTCACCAGCATTCACACCAACAATACCGGCTCCAATAATTTTATGAGTTTTTTTATCTGTTATAATTTTAGTAAATCCATCATCACGACCATTGCCAAGTGCTCTACCTGATGCAGCCCATGGGAATTTGCCTACTTCAATCTCCAGATTTTGAGTTTTAGCTTCTAATTCAGTAATCCCCATCCAGGCAACTTCAGGGTCTGTATAAGCAATTCCCGGAATAACTCTTGCATCAAAGTAAGATTTTAATCCAGCACAGTTTTCAGCGGCTATTCGCCCTTCATGAGTAGCTTTATGAGCAAGCATTGGTTGACCTACAATATCACCAATTGCATAAATATGTGGAACATTAGTCCGACATTGCTTATCAACTGAAATAAAACCACGCTCATCAACATTAACTCCGGCTTTATCAGCACCAATCGTTAAACCATTAGGGCGACGTCCAGCAGCAACTAAAACCATATCAAATTTTTGTTCTTCTTTAGGAGCGCTATCTCCTTCAAAAGTAACATGAATTCCAGTTTTTTTAGCAACTACTTTGCTACATTTAGTTTTGATATAAATTGCCGCATAACGTTTTTTAATGCGATTTTCTAAAACTTTGATTAAATCACGATCAGCACCAGGAATTAAACCATCACCAATTTCAACAACGGTTACTTTACTACCTAATGAAGAATATACTTCAGCCATTTCAAGTCCAATAATTCCACCACCAACAACTAATAAGGTAGATGGGATTTTATCTAGTTTCAATGCCCCAGTTGAATCAATAATACGTGGATCTTCAAATGGAAAACCAGGTAATTTAAATGAGTGTGAACCTGCAGCAATAATTGCATTTTGAAAACGAATTATTTTAGTATCTTTACCAGATTTAATTTGTAATGTATAAGCTGATGTAAATTCACCAATACCTTCAATTACTTCAACTTTACGTTGTTTAGCAAGTCCAGATAAGCCTTTAGTTAGTTTGCCA
This sequence comes from uncultured Neisseriaceae bacterium, assembly GCA_937952895.1. Taxonomy (GTDB): domain Bacteria; phylum Pseudomonadota; class Gammaproteobacteria; order Burkholderiales; family UBA11063; genus Aquella. The sequence goes on along the minus strand of CALFYC010000184.1, from coordinate 9,062 downwards.
ATAACGCCATTTTTAAAATCACGAATTTTATCAATATCTAAATTAGGTTTCCCAAAACTAACCCCATGATGGCTGATTTCTTCAGCTTCGTTAATTACTTTTGCTACGTGTAACAAAGCTTTTGATGGAATACAGCCAACGTTTAAGCATACACCACCTAAGGTTGCATATTTTTCAACTAAAATAACTTTTTTGCCTAAATCAGCTGCACGAAATGCTGCAGTATAACCACCAGGGCCTGCACCTAGAACTAAAACTTCACAATCTAATTCATCTTTTCCTTTTGATGGAACTGAAGCAGATTCAAATTTTGCTATAGCTTCTTTGGGAGTAGATGGTTCATTGGTTTTTGGGGCTGGTTTTTCTTCTAATTGGATATTATTGTTTGTTAACTTAAGTTTGGCAATCACATCACCTTCACTTACTTTAGAGCCAACTTTTACGGATATTTCGCTAATGGTTCCATCTTCAGTTGCTGGAACTTCCATAGTTGCTTTATCGGTTTCTAACATGATTAAATTATCATCTTTTTTTATAGTATCACCAACTTTAATATATACTTCAGCAACGTTAACATTAGCGGTTCCACCAATATCAGGAATTTTTAGTTCTAGTATACTACTCATAATTTAAGCACTCCGTAACACATTTTTTAAAACTAATATTTAATTTTTAATTATTTAGGTAACTTAATCTCTTGATTACTACTTTCATTAACTAATGGTTGAACTTGTGGGCTTGAACTTATTGGTTTACTTGCAGTAACTTTTTTAGGAACAGGTTTATCCGAAGGAGGTGGCATATAAAGCGGACCTTTAAAACCACAACCAATTAAACTTAAACAAATTACCATAATATTTAAAAGCCGCACGCTATTATCAATCCTCAAATTTAATGATTTAGGTATTATTTTAGTATTATTTTGGCAAATTTACGCTTGCCAACTTGAATTACATACTCTTCATTAGTATCCAGTAATAAGGCTTTATCACTAATTTTAGTTGAATTAATTTTAACTCCACCTTGATCAATCATTCTTAATCCTTCTGAAGTTGAACTCACTAAATTGGCTTGCTTTAAAATATTGCCAATAGTTCTATTTTCTGTATCTAATTCAATTAATACTAAATCTTCAGGTATACCGCCTTGTTTAAATTTCAATTCAAAATCGTTTAATGCATTTTCGGCATCTTCTTTTGAATGAAAACGGCTAACGATTTCTTTTGCTAATTCCACTTTAATATCACGTGGATTTCTACCATTTAATACTTCTTGTCGAAATTCAGCAATTTCATGAGTAGTTTTTAAAGATACTAGACTAAAATAGCGCCACATTAATTCATCCGATATGCTCATTACTTTACCAAAAATTTCAGTAGCAGGTTCATCAATCCCAATATAATTACCTAGTGATTTAGACATTTTATTGACACCATCTAAGCCTTCTAAAAGTGGCATCATGATGATACATTGTTGGGGCTTATTATAATGTTTTTGGAGTTCACGTCCCATTAAGAGATTAAATCTTTGATCAGTGCCGCCTAATTCAATATCTGATTCCATGGCGACAGAATCATAGCCTTGAAGTAGGGGATACATAAATTCATGAATTGCAATAGGTTTATTTTCAGAAAATCTTTTAGAAAAATCATCGCGTTCAAGCATTCTTGCTACAGTTTGAGTTGCTGCTAATTTAAGCATGCCACCAGCTCCTAAATCATCTAACCACTTAGAATTAAAGCAAATCTTAGTTTTGGCTTTATCCAACACTTTAAATACTTGTTTGGCATAAGTTTCGGCATTTTCTTGGATTTGTTCATTAGTTAAAGGTGGGCGAGTGGAATTTTTACCTGTTGGATCACCAATTTTACCGGTAAAATCACCAATTAAAAAGGATATTTCATGACCTAAATCTTGTAATTGACGCATTTTAGTTAATAATACAGTATGGCCTAAATGTAAATCAGGAGCAGTTGGGTCAAAGCCAGCTTTAATTTTTAATGGACGATTTAATGCAAGTTTTTCAATTAATTCAGCTTCAGGAAGAATCTCATCAACCCCTCTTTTTATTATTTCTAACTGTGACTTACCATCCATATTTTTTTCCGTAAAAGGTATCTTTATAAAGATTAAATTTTATTATTTTCTTGATATCTGGTTGTGAGAAACCATGGTTTATAAAATCTTAATTATCAGAATATATAGAACTAAATATTGAAAAGGATTTAGAATATAAGATAGTTATAATGTAGGCCCAACATTTTTAACAGAAAATATTGGGCTTTAGAAATTTAACTTTGATACGTGACTTTCTAGAATGATTTAACATAAGATTAAATCAAATTATTCCAAAAATGGTAAGTTAATTGCAACCCATCCGGCTCCAAAATTTAGTATTGGGACGTTAGAAGATGAGAATGTTCAAAAGAAAAAACTTTGTCTGGAAGTAGCGAATTTTTAAGGTTTATTGGCTTAATCCTAATAGTGTTTATTTTGTAGTGTGTTATATTTATTCTGAAGTATAAATAAAATATGCACTGTTAAACTCTAATAAAAAAAATGTATTTGAATTATAAAAGAAATATAACCATTCTAAGATTTTGCAATTTATATAACAATATAATATATCAAAAATTTGTGATGGTTTAATAAATATCTACCGCCTTCCGGTTGGTTACTGATTAATTAACCCAGTCATATAAGGAAGTTAAACAAATTTAACATTTTTATAAAAGAATCAGTTTAAAATAGCTAACTTTAATAAAAAACTATTTACTTGGTATTTGGATATTTATCAATGCGGATTTAGTTGATTTAAATAATTAAAAATAAATTTCATATATGCCGAGTTTTAGCGTGTCAATTTTTGATATTGATTATTCTTGTCTACAAGAAGGAGGCATAATTTGATAATAATTAAACAATTAGATAAACATGAAGTAGATAGTGCTTCTACATTGCTTTATGACGTATATGTTGATAATATGGAATGGGGGTTTTCTCCTAATAATCCTTCACACCTTAGAGTTGAAACTCAAAATAACAAAAAAATATTAGTAGATAAACTTACAGAAACCGCAATTTGGTTTGGAGCTTTTGACAGTCAAGTATTGGTTGGATGTATTAGGTTAAGCAGAGTAGACGAGTACAACAAGTTCGATCTTGAATATTATCCTAGTAGTAAAGTTGTAAATTCATATATGCCTCCAGATAAAACAAAGTGTATGGATGTTTCAAAATTAGCTGTGCATGTAGCATATTCTGATAAAGCTAATGTTATTCAACGTTTATTTTCAGTGGTTTTTAAATATTGTATATCAAATCAATGTTCTATAATAATAGTTACACATGAAGCTTATCTAAAGTCTTTATTCACTTTAATCAATTTCCCATTAGTGGTTGAACATGCTTTTAAATTTGAAGAGATAGACCCAATGCTGGTCAATTTTTATAGAGCTTATTATGAAAATAGTGAATTAACTAATATGCTTGCCAAGTTAGAAAGTTTAATTAATTTATCAGCCAAGAGAAATAATCCAAGTATGCTTGAAATGTTAGAGGCTGTAGCGCCAGCGGTGCCGGCTCTTATTTACTGGCATGATGCAGATGGGGTTGTAATGGGTTTGAATAAAGTATGTTTGGACGAGATGGGGGCAAAAAATTTTAATGATATTATTGGTAAAAGTCCTTATAATTTTTATCCAAAAGAGATTGCAGAACATATATTAAGCCATAATAAAAAGGTTATGGAAACACGAGAAATTCTATCTCAAGAAGAATCAATCAATGATATTTCTACTGGAATTTACAAAGTTTTTAAATCAATTAAAGGACCACTATATGATAATGATGGAAATGTAATTGGAATTATAGGAACTTCTGTAAATATTACAGCAGAAAAAGAAGCCGAAAATCTAAAAGCTAAACATTTACGGGCTGAGAATGAAAAATATAAATTATTAACAGAGCAGCAAGAGGCTTTTAGACAAAAAGCAGATAGGGTTGTTCATGATATAAGATCTCCACTAGCAAGCCTAATAATGCTTGCTAGTTATTGTACAGAATTGGATGAAAAGAATCGTGAAATATTGAGAACTGCCAGTGGTAGGTTAGAAGATATTGCAAATGATTTATTGCGTGAATATACACCACAAAAATCAAAAGATAAAGATTTTGCACAACCAACATTAGTTTCTACAATATTGCTAGATCTTATTTCTGAAAAACGATCTCAATATATTAAGTCTCCAGTTAAGTTTATATTTAATGCGGATTTTGATAGTAGTTTTGCTTTTATCAATATAAGTAGAAGTGATTTTGCAAGGTCTATATCCAATATAACAAATAATTCAGTTGAAGCTTTGGACAATTCTGATGAATGTATAATATCTTTTCTATTGGATTCTAATGAAGATTCAGTCATTATAAGTATAGAAGATAATGGTAAAGGAATGTCCCCAGAACTTGTAGATAAATTACTCAAAAATGAATCAGTAACATTTAACAAAAAAAATGGACATGGAATAGGTTTAAGTCAAGTTTTCGATACACTGAAAAATAATAATGGAACACTTGATATTAAGTCAAAAACAGGCGTTGGAACTTCATTAATTTTAACTTTCCCAAGAATTAAAGCACCTGAATGGATTGCAGAAGAGATCAAACTGAATAGAGATGATATTATAATTATTATAGATGATGACCAATCAATTCATGGCGCCTGGGACGCTAAATTAAAAGTTATCTTAAAACAAGCTCCAGATATTCAAATTGAACATTTCACTACTGTAAGAAAAGCATTAAATTTTATAGAGAATTTATCCGAAAAAGGAAAGCAAAAAGTTTTATTATTAGTTGATTATAAATTTGTCAAAGAAGATTATACAGGTATTGATGTTATTAAATCTTCTGGGGTAAAACGCTCTCTACTTGTTACCAGTTTTTATAATAATGATGATATTAAAAATGCTGCAATTCGAGCTGAGACAAAGATTTTACCGAAAACTCTTGCACCAATGATATTGACAACATTTAATGATCAAATTGAAAATGAAACAAAAAATATAGATTTAGTGCTTGTTGATGATGATAAAGATTTTGTTCAAAGTTTTGTTGGTTTAAGTAGTAAAGACAATAAAATTGATGTTTATTATGATCCTGAGGAGTTTTTATCTCAAGTTTCTCAATATTCAAAATCAACTAAGATGTGTATTGATAATATCTTTCCTGATTCTGACATTGATGGTATTGATATGGCGCAGAACTTACATGAACAAGGTTATGAACATATTTATGTAATTTCTGGTAAACCATTAACCAAAGTTATCCCATCTTATTTGAAGATTGTAGCAAAAGAGGATATAGAAAAATTAATTAAATTATAAATTTAAAGGATTATCATGTAATTAATAGATTATAAGGAAGTTGAAAGTAAAATAATTGAAATTAATCGACAACATGCTATTTAGATATTAATGTAGATCCAATTTGTGCAGTAGAAGCAAAAAGAATTAATGAAGCTGTTAAGAATAATCCAGAGAAATTTCCTAAAGGATATATTCTTGAATTGATTGCTGCTCAATAAAATGAGGCAGAGCATATAAGCTTAAAGAATTTCGCAAAATTCTATTATATATGTTTGCAACTATTTTTAAAAGTCCTAAAGCTATTTTAGCAATAGTTGAAACTTTGGTTAAAGTTAGAGAAACAAATTGTACAATTGTAGAAATTGTAAATGAAGAAGATTACTCAACTCAGAAGGTTCTTACAGATCAGGTCGAAAAAAGAATTGGCGAACTACTTATGCCTATTTAGGATGGTTTAGAAACAGTTGATGTTGAAACTGAGGCAAAATTAAAATTCTTTACCATTCTAGAAATTTCTCCTAAAGTTATTAAAAAGCCAAAGAAAAAAATAATATATTATTTGATCCCAATCTATAATATAACATTAATTGGTTAACTTTTAGATGTTTTTGCGTTTTGATTTTTTAATTCAAACCTTGAATAAGATAGAATTATTCCTGCCGCAACCGAGACATTTAATGATTGAGTTTGCCCAAGCATTGGAATTGAAACTAAGTAATCACAATTTTCTGTAACTAATCGACGAAGCCCTGAACCTTCACTACCTAAAACCCAAGCTAAATTTCCGGTATGTTTAAAATCAAATAGGCTAATTGATTTATCGGATAAATTAGTTCCAGCAATCCAAAATTGATGCTCTTTTAATTTCTCAATCGCTTGATTTAAATTATTTACAGTAATTAAATTAATATGATTAATCGCCCCGCTTGAAGACTTAGTAACAATTGCACTATCTGCGTTGGCTGAATTATGTTTTGGAATAATTACAGCATCAACTGCGAAGCATTCCGCAGTTCTGAGTATTGCACCAAGATTATGTGGATCGGTAATCCCATCAAGAATTAAAAAAAGTAAATTCGACTTATCTTTTAAATCTTCAAGTACCTGATTTAAGGTAAGGTTAGATTTGTTTTTCTGAAATATTTCAGCAATAATTCCTTGGTGTTTAGTATTAATAGCCATTTGATCAAGCTTTTTAGAATCTACTAGCATAACTTGAATATTTTTAGTTTTAGCTTGATTAAGGATAATTTGAAGCCTGGAATTTTTACTATTTTTATCAATATAAATAGTATGAATTAATTCAGGATTATTATTTAAATATGAATCAATACTATGAAAACCAAAAATTAAATTTAACATATTATATTTTTTAAAATACTTTTATATTATAGGTGCCATCAGCACCTGGCATTCCTAAAACTGAGATAAACTGTAACATTTTCTCGCTTTTAGTTTTGTCAATTGAACCTTTTAGATTTAAACCACGAATACTACCTGAGCCATTCAATTGTAATGCTGAATTTGGATTCGAAGATACATTAAGCCCGCCATTTTCAGCATCAAAACTAATTTGATAGCTACCTAATGGATTAACTGGGGACATATTTGAAGATACATTATCTAAGTTAATATTAAAGGTGCCAGAGGAATTTTTACTGGATAGCATCATATGGCGACAACTTAAATTTAAATTTCCGGATAAGCCAAAACTGGTTATAACATTTACTAGATGAGATACTTGGCTAATAGATAAGGATAAATTTAAATTATCTAAATTAAGACCATTTTTTGCTAAATATACTTCTGCTATTTGGTTGTTATCAATCGTAAATTTTGCATCGACAAATTTATTAATACCTAAACGGATCTTCCAGTTAATCATTAGTAATGGGGCGGACTGCTTTCCATTATTATCAATTGCTACAAATAATCCTGAACCAGTCCAAAATGTACCAGTTTGATTATAAATTTTAAGTTTCCCTTGGGAATATTTTTCTACTACATTACCAAGTACCCAAGCAGGCAAATTAGCAGCTAGGCTAAAAATGAATACTAATAAAAAAGCTGATACTATTATATAGCGCTTAATTTTTACTAAAGATGTGCTATCCATTTAACCCTCTAAAATAAATGTAACACTAAATGAAGCATAACCAGATTTGGATAAGCGAGTAATTTTTAATTTATCTGGAAATAACCCATAACTATTACGCATTTGATCTAAAAATAGCATAATCGATTTAAAATCAGCATTATCAACATCAATACTTAATACATTGTCTTGTACCACCACATTTGGGTTTTTAACATCTAAAACTTCAGAAATGTCAGCTTTAATCTGATCGGCATTAGCAGAACTAAATTGATTAGCAGAAATTGAAGATAAGTCGCGATATTCTTTATACATGACTAATGCTTCCATTTTATAGCGTTCAAGTTGCATATCCCTTGCTTCTAAGGCTTTTCTAAAACTAATTGCTGAACTAAAAATAGAAACTAGAATAAAAAGTCCAATTACACCGCCAAGGATTGTAACTAACTGCTTTTCACGATCACTGAGTTTTTCCCAATAGGCATAAACTGGTTTTAAACGGATATTAGCTTCTTTAAGCAAATTATTTAAATATAGGATAATTTTTTGTTTCATTTTAAATCTCCTGTTGGAGAATTGTCTGCAAAGGCTGGTTTTAAACTAATAACCCAAGTAGTATTATCGCTAATTTGTGGCTGATTAATATTAGCAGTTGATGTTGCATCGTTACTATTTTTTGAATTTTTACTATAATCACGATAGTTTTGAATATCAGCTACAATATTTTTGGTAGCAAAAATATTTCGATAACTAGCAAATTGAGTAGTATTAAATTGACTAGTTAAAAAAATCTTTAATTGATCATTACTATAGTCAACTTGTGTAATTTTATCTGAACCAACATCTGGAATTACATCTAAAAATATATTAAATAGAGCTGCAGCATCAGTTTCATCATAAATTCCACGCTCATGCCTTAATTTGACGATTTTTTCACGAGCTAATTTAATCATATTGTCTCCAATATAATTAACCGCAACCATATTTTTTAATTCTGCAGTAATTTGGGATTCAATTCGAAAATCTTTAATAGTTAAAAGTAATATCTCTAAAATCCAAAAGATAGCTATACATGCGGCAAAATATTTGATTGTGCGTAATAATTTTTTTAAACTTTGTTTACTCTCAGGTTTTAATTTAATTTTAAATTTAGTGCTTTTTTGATTATAAAAATTCCAAACTAAAGAACCAAATTCAAATTTTCCTTCGGCATCAATACTTTTAATGTTAAAGTTATTTTCAAGGTGTGTAATCGTATTGTTCTCAGAGATATTAGAATAAACAATCAGTGATTCTGGTTTTTCTTCACTATTTGTTAACATATCACTTAGTAATGATGGTATTGGACGATTATCATCAAGTAGAAAATATTCATATTTAGATGTTCTAACAAAACTATAGTCATGATCCAAGAATACTGTCCAACTTCCCTCAGTATACAAGGTAGTAAAAGCAAATGATTGAACGAAGATAATAGTTTTATTAAGAGTTGTCAGTGATTCAATTAAACCAGAGTAATATTCGTGATTAAAAATAGCTACATAAGCAATATCATCTTCTACTCTAAAAGCATAGGTTTCATGGAATAACATAATAGTTCT
>CALFYC010000183.1 GCA_937952895.1 uncultured Neisseriaceae bacterium | reverse complement strand
GGGTTGGGAAATAACCTGGTTTTAATTTGTATATTTGAGTGTTAAATGATGCATTATGTCAACAAAAATTAAAGAAGAAAACGATAACCAAAAGAATGCGCTTTTAGTATATTTGAAAATTTTTGATTCTATGATATCTAATATTGAGATATATGTTGTTAATTTCATATTATAATCCCTGTTAATAAATTTTATATCCGAGTATTTAAATTTCAATATCCCCTAATATTTTAATATCCTTTTTCTTAAATATTAATGTAGAACCATATATTGCATTATATCCATAGATAATATTACCATCAACAAATTCTATCACCCAATATTAATTCAATTCTGACGGTAGCAACAAATATTTTGTTTCCTTTATTAGAAAATACATACCTAAATAATCTAAAGATTCCATCTTCATTTCCACATTAACATCTTTATATTATTTACTTAATAATACTCAAAGAAAAACGCCAATATTGGCGTTTTTCTTTTTTATACTTTATTTGGATATTTAGCATCCAACATATCTATATATGTATGTGGACTAATACTAGGCTCTAAATTATGAATTTTAGTGAAACCATTTTCTGTTGTAATTAAGGACTCATTTTCTTCAATTGAACCTTTATTTTTACCCCAACCTTTCTTTACAGATAAATGGATATCATTGCCTGGAATTATAGAACCCATTCAATATGTTTTATTATTTCCCTATTAAAATACATTCTGTGCTAATCTGTTTAGTACCATAATTAAATATTCTTTCTGTTTTAGATATTCTTTTAGATTCTTTAATACATTCTTCATATGTGTACTTACTTGTAGTTAATTCTGTGGAAATAGAAAGAGGAGACCTAGTTTCATCAATATTACCAAAAATTGCAACTATAATAAGTAAATTGTACATGTTGTTTCTCACAATATATTAAATAATATGCAATATAAAAGGCTCTTTATTAGAATATAATTCTAATATTTTATATTGCATATTTGGTGAGCCTTGTGGGAATTGAACCCACGATGGTAGTATTTAACTACAACAGTTTATGAGACTGCCCCTGACGACCAACTTCAGGATAAGGCCCTTATGTACATTTACAATTATATATAGTAATAATTAATAAATTTTTTTGAATTAATTCTAAATTGCAAACTATTGGGTTTAATCATTAAAATTTTAGCTGCCTCTGCAACAGAATTATATACTACATTATCTATAGAACATTTTTTACCAACATAAGTAATATATGTTCTTTTAATTTTCTTACATTTATTACAATATTTTTTTTTAGACTTCTTCACTAAATTTAGACTTAAATTACACATCAAACACTTCTTATTAGTGAAACTAAAGTCTAATACCCTTCCATCATACCAACCATTTGTTAGTATATAATGTTTCGGCACTTTTTTACAAATTTTTAATTCAATATTATATATCCATTTTGTATTATACTGACTGTTTGTATCGCCCGATTGTAATTCACTCATTCTAATTGAGAAATCATTTTTAATCTAGCATATAATTTTGAATTTATATACTTATGCTTTCCATCACGAGTAGATTTCATTATAATAAATGCATGACACATTTTATAATATTCATTAGTATATCTACTGTACATCTTAGTTAATAATAAATGACATATAAAATGTTCTCTTGCACTTAAATCAACTAAATTATCTTTATTATCAGTACCGCCTAAGCATCTAGGTATTATATGATGTATCTCGGTATACCCTTCGTATTTATTTGATAATCTATTATCAATAATATCCTTATATATTTTATTATAATCCATTATATTACCATATATGTCCTGCTCTAACCATCTGAGCTACAGGCCCTTAAAACATTTAACAAGATACGTTTTACTTTTAACCTAAGTGTAAAATTGCTGTTAGTATCTTTATGCGTTTATTATATAATATCTACTTTAACATGTCAACTATATAATTTAAATTTCTTTTAACTAGATGCATTTTATCATTTTCGAGGGATAGTCGAATTGTACTTTAGTGGTTGCTGTTAGCATCTATATATGAATTTACCAAGATGTATGGTCAGTGATATTTAATGATTCTGTACTATTACCTTTTTCATAATTAGCATTAATATCAGTACCTATACCAGTAGGACTAAATGTTAATCTAACGATAATTCTATCGTCAATTTCATTTGTTTTGATTTGTTTCTTTAAATGTTTATATAATTTCTTAATTTCTTTATAGTTTAATTGAACTAAAGTAGATTTAGGTTGTTTCATTTCAAATACCTCTTAGCTATATAAAAGTTGGCGGAAGTGGTGAGATTTGAACTCACGGATAGCGTTAGCCATCTCCGAATTTCAAGTTCGGTGCCATAAGCCTCTCGGCCACACTTCCTTAAATATCGTCTTTCCGATTGTCATCATCTAAAGTTAATGAAGTCCTCGTGTTCACAATTTTTACTATAAAGCAGCCAACGGTGACACTTTAATACAGGCGCCATGTACGGGAATCGAACCCATGTGACTTGATTGAAGGTCAAGTGAACTAACCACTGTTCTAACAGAGCATATTTTGGTGTTTCTAGCAAGACTCGAACTTACGACCTGCCGCTTATCAAGCGGATGTTCTACCTACTGAACTATAGAAACATTAACTAGATGCATTTTAGTTTTCCAATAAACATAAATTGCTGTTAGCATCTAAAATTTGGTGTTAGCGGGATTACAACCACTAACTAAAATTCACTATAAAATTATATAAAAACACATAACTTTATTTTGAAATTTTATTTTTACCACACCAAGTATTAGTTTGAGTATGGCAATTTGGGCATAATAGTCTTAAATTATCTAATTTGTGATTATGTGAATCACCATCAATATGGTCTAGCTGTAGAACTATCTCTTTGCTACGCCATTCACTTATTTCACAAATAGCACATTTGTAATCTAAGATTTTTTCAGATAATAATTTCTTTTTTAATTTATTTGTTTGAATATGTGGATGCTTACCATCTAATATTTCATACAAATCAATTTTTTCATTTTTACCACCTATCTTAAACTCTAAACCTAACTTTTTAGCTCTACGCCATATAGTTATATCAGGTACATTAAAATATGATGAAAGAAATGATAATTTCTTTAATTCATAATATTTTTCTATAAATTCGTCATCAGTAAATTTATCATAATGTTTCTGTTCCATGTAAATCCTTTAACATTATATACCACTCATCATTACTTATTTTTTTAGTTTTTAGCAAGGTTTATATATTTTAACTCTTTTTAAATTGCATTAATTCAGAATACATTTTAACGTTTTTGATTAGCAGTCAAATGTTTAATTTTTGCTGTTAGTATTCTTAATTTGTTTGTGTATTCTACTACACCTAATTTACTTTGTCAACATTTATTTTAATTTAAATGTTTAATAAACTGGTACTTACTGTAAGAATCGAACTTACGACCTCTTTCTTGTAAGAAAAGCACTCTACCTCTGAGTTAAGTAAGTATATTTGCAGGAGTGAGTGGATTTGAACCACTGACAAACAAGGTCAAAGCTTGTTGCTCTACCAACTGAGCTAATCACCGTTTTATTTATTGTTAGTATTATATACCAATTCTAAATAAAAATCAACAATATTTTTTTAATTTTTTACTAATTTCTAAATAATGGTTACGTTCATCTTCATAGTATTTTTGTTTTTTTAATAATGTATCTAATGTAATATCATTATCTTGACATCCTCCCCGCCCTTTGATAGCGAGGATTCCTTCTACAAGACGGCAATGTCCTGCCGCACACTTCACCTAGTCACTAAGACATTCCTATTCGGTGAAGTGCTTATTCCGTCATTGCACTACCTTTCGGATTATTGATGAACAACACAGGCAATGACGAGAGGAATTTTTACTTTTTCACTGCTCTGCGTACTCGCAAAAAAACAAGCAGTAAACTGATATTAAGCCAATAGGTTTTCGTATTCAAGGCATTATTCTGTCAGTGACACTTTCCAACTTATATCCTTGACCTTTAGGCACGAGGTTTTACAGCGAATCTGATAAAACCTTAATTATCTAAAACAATCAGTGAAAGAATCTTTTAAGTTTGTCATATAATTTATATTCTTGCTCTTAATTTTATTCTATATTCAATTATTTCATAATATAATCTCATTTGGCCTGCTTGGAGGGACTCGAACCCACATACTCCAATTACACGATTAATGACTGTTTAGAAGACAGTTGTGATACAAGCAGAAAGTTTTACAGGTTGTATTTTATTTAGCTACTGCTCTACCAACTGAGCTACCTAATGCTACTGCATCAGAGAGGGACTCGAACCCTCGACCAACAGTTCATTCTAAAATATGCTGTTAACAACCTAATTTTAACTAGATACTATTTTTTTTGATTTCATTCAAAGTAAATTGCTGTAAGTATCTATATGTTGTCTATTATATACTATTAAAAATAAAAGTCAATAGATATATTTAAATTTTTGGTGGCGCATACTTGAATCGAACAAGTGACACACAGATTTTCAGTCTGCTGCTCTGCCATCTGAGCTAATGCGCCATTAACTAGATACTATTTTTTTGATTTTCATTCAAAGTAAATTGCTGTAAGTATCTATATGTTGTCTATATGTTGTCTATTATATACTATTTTTTGAAAAAAACAACTACTTTTTCTCTAATTTAAATTATTTTAAACGATGTTTTACTTTATATTGATACATTTCTAATTTATTTTCTATATTACTGATAAGTTGTTCAAATTCTACGATTAAACTACCATTTTAATCAAGTATTGTTCTAAATGTTAAATTTATTCGCTCGTATAATATTTTTTTATTTTTATTAATACAATGACTATAATTTATTTGCGAATCTTTCCCCATTACTAAAACGTCACCATGATTAAGTAAAACTTTATAAATACTACCGTTGTTATGTTTTAAAATAAATTCTCTACTATACCCTAGTGACAAAGAAGTAATAATCGGGTTATTACCTAGTTCTTTTTCATTGTCTTTATGATACCCTATTGAGGAATTTCCATCTTGATAATAATTTAATAAAACTGAATTATGGCCTATAATACTAGTATAAGACTCTACTTTCTTTAATATTTTTTTTAAAAAATCAGGTATTTCTTTTTCTATATTATTAATACCTGAATATGAATATGGTTTACCATACCATGCTGTTAGTCTAGGTAGTGCAACATTCTTTCCATATATATTTATATATTGTTGCTCCCATGTAATATTATCTTTTAAATATTTTATTAATTTAGGGTCTAAATTAATATTATATTTAAAGAACTCTGCATCAGGTATATCTAATTTCATTTATATTTTCCACGAAAACTCTTTTACTATCTATGTCTAAATTTGTATTTATATTTAAAGGTTTACTAGCATATATTAAAGCACAAAGTAAATTATATATACCAATATTTATTAGCATCCTTGCCTAGCTAAAGCAAGGGGTCTTTAGTAGTATATAATAAACTTTCTATTAAATATGATTCAAATGACATTTACACTCCTTATATGGTTCTAATAGTTTTACTAAATTGTCTACATAAGAAACTCTTTCTCTGTAACTTTCTTTTTCTTTTAATAGATTTTTTTTAGTATTTTCAATATCATATAATAGTGAGTTTAAGTATGAAGAATACCAATCTTCATAAGTCAATTCTTTTAAATTTTTTAGACTTTTAAAATTTATGCTCATATTACAATCAAAATTTAAAGAATCATTAATCATAGTTATCATATATTCTTTATAATAATTATAATTTTCATCAACATTAAACTCATTTACCTTATCAAGCATAATTTTATATTTTCTTTTTAAAGAACGCTGAGATAAAAGTTTTTTTACTAAATATAATCGCTGATTTTTAATATATGTATTAAACATATCTTTCTTTTGATAATCTAATAAAGCATTAAATTTATTAAAATCATCATTAACATCTTCTAATGTTTCTTCATATAATTTACTATAATCAGTAATAGGTGGTGGAAAAGGTAAATTACTTTTAACTTTATAATCTATAATAAATGATTTTGCACATTCAGTGGCAAAGTCATAGAAAGTACAGTCATTAAGTATCATATTACTATATATATTCATTTTTCACCTTATTATTTTAAAATTGCTACATAAAATCAATATGTAAATTAGAAATATGTATATCAAATATACTATACATAATCACCCTATATTATTTTTAAATTCAGTTTGAGGTAAATCAATATAAGTTAATAATATTACAGTAAATTGATATGATGATGATTCTGTTCTTTCGTCAAATACAGAAGCCCATACGTCTATTAATTTATTTTCTACACTATTATCTGCTAAAGAATCACAATATTCACTATTATCATTAATAATATATGTTGTATAATCATCTTTTACATTATCTACTGTATTATAATTCACGTCAGTATGCATAAATACACTTGTAGTATCGTCATTATAACTCATATTTAAATCCTATTGAGTATTTGTTTTTAATATTGGATACGGAATATCATGTTTACTAATAGTTTTATATTCTTCAAATACAAATTCGACACTATCTATTTTTTCATTATATAAATCATCCCAAATTATAACAAATGTAGTTTCATATAAAGGTTTATCAACAGACGAAGAATTTGTGGGAATAATATCTTGATTAGTAGATATGTTTTTACTATTATCATATTTTAAACAGTTATATTCAACTACTTTAATATTATCATTAATGCTTGACATTTAATTACCTAATATAAAATGGTCTTGAATCTATTTCAACATTAGATTTTAGAGGGTACTCGCTATTATCATATACACTACTATCATCTTTTATAAATACTGACTTAATTTTTTCTACTGTTTCATCAAAAATAGTATTTAATACAAAAGTACATACATTACTATCTACACATTTACAATGTATAATACCTGTATCATTATTATTATTACGTTCTATAGTTCTTTCTAAAAGCTTAACATATAATTCTTTATTGAAATATTCTTTATCATTGTGTGTATTATCTGATTTACTAATATCATATGTCGATAAAACATTCATACCTAAACCTCTATTTTTATTGACATCGACCCCTTGCTTTAGCTAGGGGTCTTTCGGAGTGAATGATAAAATTTCATTATATTTAATATCATTACCCTACAAATTTAGTGTCAAAGAAAGGAGAATAGTTATACTATTCCCCAGTTTCTTCTAAGAAGCGATTAGAAACAGCTTTAAAACTAAAGTCACGAATATTAGATTTAAATACTAAACCTTCACGAAACTTACCGTTGTAAGCACTATCACCATCAGCAATCAATAAACAATCACGAGGATTTTCGGGTAATTTAAAATCAGAATCATAAATTGGTACTGATTTAATATTATGAGTATTTAAAAACTCCATACGTTCTTTAGGCAATAAATAACGCATAGCATCAATATCATACACATCAAAAATATTAATATCTAAACCTTCAATACCTTCAAAGTTTTTATTAATACCAACCCCAAATAATTCACCTTGCAATGCAATATTTTTACCTGTCATAGAATGTAACAATAATAATTTAAATACAATACCTGTTTTAATAGCAGTCGAAATAAAATGGTTTGTTACATCATTCCATTCAAATACACTTGGAATACGTAATGAATAATTACGACTACAAATTTCTAATTGGTTATCTTTCACTAAAATAGTGATTGAACTACCATGTAATTTAAAAGATGCTTCAAAAGTTTCATCAGTTCGTTGAGCATCTTGATACTGACGTACAATGTTCTGACAATTATGAACTAGTATTCCATTTGCAAAAAAATTATGATTATCTTTAACTGTTATATCATAACAATTAAAATTTTCATGTAATTTTTCAATAGAAACAACTTCATCATAAGAAATAGTATTCATTTTCAGCTAACCTCATTTTAATTAGTAATTTAAGTTCGTCATCATTTTTTGACGTTATTTCATCTTCCCATATTACTATACATCTATGGTCGTTGTCAATTGCCTTTTGTAACTTACGAGCATCTTTAGCCCATATATCAGATGCTTTAATTTTATTAAGCACCATAAAATCAGATGAATATATTGTTGGCTTACAGTGCCAATATATTCCGTGTACTTCTATCAGAAAGTTATGAAACACTATATCCCAATTATAACCAAATAACATTTTATTACATTCTATAGTAAGTCCCATAGACTTAAAAATATTTTGGATTTTCTTTTCAGGTTTACTTGAAAAGCCTCCTCTATGTGATACCATCTTTCTAGCACTTTCAGTTAATTTTAACTTTTCTTCATATGTTAACTTTTCAAAATATTCTTTTTTACTCTTTTTATTTTTTTGTCTAACTTCATATATTTGTGATATGTTGTCAACACCATATTTTTCTTTAATAGTGTTATTTATTTTAGTTATAGTATCATTATGTTTATCAGTGTAATAATATAAGTCTAATCCAGTTTTAAGTCGTTTTAATATACTAGTAATATAATCATCATATGATTCATATTTCGACATTTCAGTTGCTTTCTTTTTATCTTTAATAGATTGTAACTGTGAGATATTTGTTACTCCATATTTTTCTTCAATAGATTTTGTATATTTTTCTTTATATCTATTAGTTGCTCTTTCTTCTTTAGACGTTCTTTTAACACCTATTAAAGTAAGATATTTTGACATATCTATAGGTAGTTCGTATATACTAAATTTTTCTGATACATAATCATTTATTAATTTATCTATATATTCTCTACCGTAGCATATATCCAACACCAACTTCTCTTTTTCTATTATTGGTAAATTATATATGTTTAAATGTTTTGAAATGAATGCCCGTTTTGTAAATTTTTTATTACAAAATGGGCATTCAAAATATGTAATATCAACCATGTGTAATTAGTTTATCTCCTACTTTAATTTCAGATGCATCCATATACGCCCCATTATTAAAAATCTTATGGTCTGTTGTGCAAATAATTTCTTTACCTGATTTTAATTTAATTTTTAACCACTCTTTGTTATCATCAGTCTTTGAATGAGCAATAATTGGTTTAAATTCAGTATTATTTGTAGTATGATTAAATGTCAATACGTCAACATTCATATTTGCATCAACAATCTCACCAATTTTAATAAGTCCTTTATTGGTAGTAATTAGTGTGTTATACTCTAAGCATCTTTCCTGGTCGGTCTTAGGTACGCAGTCAGGGAAAGAATTACCGATTTCAGGATTAGAGCCTTTACCACGAGAAATCCAAGCAGTGGCTTCATATTTCTTAACACCTAAAATTTCTTGAAGGTCTAAGTCATTTTCAGTATTTAAAAATTGTTCTACTTCACGCTCAAATTCTTTAATAGGAATAATTAAACCTTGACTTAATTCACCACGTAAACGCATAGTACGTAAACGACTATATGCTACACCTTTCAAAGTTTTTTCATTACGTCCTTTTAAAAACTCAAATCGAGAATCAGTCAAAGGAATCATACTATCAATTTCAAAAAATAAAACTTCATCACCTGCATTTAAGGGAGCAGCAGTAATCATTTCCCATAAACCAACAGTTGCAATGTTTAAGCGGTCTGCGTTGGGGTGCTTGATGATTTTGTCAATTTTTTGAATTGTAACTAATTGACGATTGCCATTGATAATCATTTTTATATCCAGTGGGTAAAATTAAGAAGAAAAAACTAAAACATTTGATGTAACTGTTATTTTTAAATTGTTTGGAAGGCTCATGATTTTTGCATTATCGTTAATAAATCTCTTAAATTCTTCAAAGTGTCTAATTGTTAAATTAACCTTGAATTTATCTTTAAATAACATAAAAAACCAATTTCTTATTACGTCTTCGTTGTTTTCCAAAAAATGCTTTACTGTACTTAAAGAATATGAATTATTTGCAATGTTTAATAAATAATCTGTTTGTTTAAAAGCAAAGACATTAATATTGTTTTGTTGTTCTGCAAACAATGAAAATGAAATTATTTTATTTTTTAGATACGGGAAAGAAACCAAGGCTGAATTGATAAATGATCTGATTGCATTTCTTTTAAAGCTAAAATTTAAATTCATTGAATCTTCAACAAATGATTTATTGTCTAAAAGCCCAACAATACTATAACGACCTTTATAAACTTGCAAATCTTTTTTGTAGCAATTCAAATAAATAAAAGGTCTAAAATATAAAACATTACCAATTTCATTTTGAACAGGAATACCTAATAGTCCAGAATAAGAACACCCATTAAATAGATTCATCAAAAAAGTTTCAACAACATCATCTAAATGATGTGCAGTTAAAATAACAAATTTTGAACTTGGGTATAATTTCTCTAAAACTTTTTGTCTTGCTTCTCTTCCTTGCGATTCATTTGTAATTGGTTCGTGAAAAATTGCAACAGAAATATTATTTGCTAAAGCTTGGCTTTTTACAATTTTTTCTGCTTCAATATCTGATTGAGAATTTCCGTGAACAAAATGTACAATTTCAAAATCTAAATTATTTTCATCTTTCAACAAGCATAAAGCAGTAAATAGGATATAAGAATCTTTATTACCAGAATAAGATAAAACAATTTTTTTGTCAGAAAATTTCTTTAAAGCTTCATAAAGAACACTTGTTCCAGCTAAAGTTTCAGAATTGTACATAATGTTTTCCTTTTATTCCATTTGCCAAAAAGATTTTATATGAAAAGTATTAAAATTTTGCAAACTATTTTTTGGAACCTGACTAGCAGTATAATTTAATAATAATTTTGAATAAACAAATTTATTATAAAGAGAATAATGTTCAGGATAATCTGCATCAAGTATTAATGATGCTATTTTAGCAACTGCAGCACTTCTGCTAATTCCAGCATGACAATGAATTATTAGATTTTTAATCTCACAATCTTGAACAAGTCTAATGAAATCTAAAATTTGTCCTGCTTCTTGATCTGTAAAGCATGAGTTTTCTTCAGTGTCTGCGTCATACATTTCAACTCTTAATGAAGCTTGCCATTTATCTGAAATATTTGGCTTATACGCTTCTGTTGGGTCTACTATACTAATGCATGCACTGTTTGATAGCTCATTTTGATTATTATAATTTTTAATAAAATCTGCTTTTGAAATAAATAAAACTTTATGTTTCATATTAAGTCTTTTCATAAGAAGCCATTTTTAAATAATCTATAATAAACAATATAGCTGCCAAGAGGTAAAGAATTTATTGTTTGCTCTTGAAAAGTTAAATCGTAATAATAATTCTCATTAATATAACTGCATAAAACTAAATCAAAAATAACAATAAAAATTATTAATACAAGATAACTATACAACATTTTGGTTATACTCTTTGTAGTTTGAGTCCATGATAAATAATATATCAGATACAGGCAATGCTATTACAACATGATGCCAATCATTAATACTGTTAAATTTTAACTTTGTTGCTTTTATATAATTGCTTAAACCTATTTATAAAATTTTGCTCTGCATTTGCTGTAGCAGTATTATGAGCTTCATTCATAATTTTAGACACAACTTGGCAAAAACCAATAACTTCTACGTTTAGACCTGTTTTATGTCTATATAAACCTAATTCCATGTTTTATCCTTTTGATTTAATGGGTCTTTTCTATCTACCCATTTAATTCCACGTTTTATTTGTTTTGAACTTTTACTTGAAATAAACAAACAAGCTCTTTTTAATTTTTTACTTGGCAATTTACTTTTACGCTGACGTATTGTTTTTTTAGTTGTTATATTACCAATCCAATCTTCTGGTATTAATACTAATTTTCCACGTCTAATTCTGTAATATTTACCATCAATTATTATTAACTTAGACATATAAAATTTTCATTTTTCTCATTTATATTTTCCAAACAAATATCATTAAAGCGGCCAATAAGGCCGCTAATGTTGCGCTACCACTATATGAGCTTTGCAAGATGGACACTCAATATGCTTGAAAATATCAGTTCCACCACCATAGTCTCTTGATGTGACTGTTTTAACATCTTTTGGGACATACTCAAGAGTACATCCACAATTTTGGCATATAGCTTGTTTTACTACTGATTTATCTGGAGTTGTATCAATAATTCTGACAACTACAACCACCCCATATTTTTAAATCTTTCGTAAACATCTTGATGTGGATCTACATTATTAAGCAAATCTTCTCTTAGTAATGTTAATACCTTACCTAAATAATTTTTACCTGGCCACAAATCTGGACTAGTTTTTGCTGCATCATGTCTATCAAGGCCAATTCCCCATATTTTGTCAAAAGGACTTGCTTCAACTAACAATGATCCTTGAGTTTTAAGTAAGATATCCAATAATTCTTTGTTTTGAGTAAATTTATAATAATTACCCAAATAAACAATATTGATTCTTTCTCTACGCCACAATTCTTCATTATAGTTTTTAACTTCTCTTCCAAGTGCTTTTTGTTTTGGTGGAGATGTTTCTTGTAAAATTTTAGAAGCAGTATCAATGTCTTTCATTGCCACTGCTTTGTGATACATCATAAATTGTTCGGCACAATTAAATTTTAAATCCAGACAATTTTTAATATCACATGGGTAAAATTGAGAGAATACACCAGACCAAAAATAAACAAATTTATTAAACTGCATTTTGATTACCATTTAAGTGTTTAGTGATCTTATCAAATGCAAAAATGTATTGTTTTTGCTTTAATAAGGTTTTTTCGGAAACATCCTTCAGACGTGAAGCATCAAGATTATCTTTTAAATCTTCAAGTTTAACTTTACATGCATCAATGTTTGTGAGAACCCTTTCAATGTTTTCTTCATAAGACAAATTTTGATCTTTAGTTAAAACAGTTAAAGCATTAATAACTCTTTCTGAGAAACCTAAAAGTTTTAAATCAGCAAAGGTAATTAAAGTATCTTCGATAATGTCATGCAAAATTGCTATCTGCATTAACTCTTTATCTAAAGTTCTTAATCGCATCATGATTCGCATTGGATGCAAAATATAAGGATTCCCACCTCTGTCATGTTGTTTAAAATGACCTACTGTTGCTAATAAAATAGCTAAAGATAATTTATCTTGATTTCGCCAATTTAAAAAATTGGAATCCATAAAGGATACAATATCCACTGTTGGTGTTTTATGATGCATGTTATCACCTATTGACTAGTTAATGTTAAAGCAAATTCTTTTGCATTAAATTTGGAAGGAGAAATAAAGGTATAGGGAATTGAATTGTTGTTTAATATTGTTAATATTTCAATATCTTTTTCAATTGCTTCTGATTGATTTTTTTGAGTTCTTCCTTCTGATTGAAATTCAAACTCTCTTAATAAAAATAAATTTATATTATCAAATTCAGAAAATGTCTTAACAACTAATTCGTGATAGCATTTTGGCATACTTTGTGAATATGCCAAATTTAATATTAATGGTGAATCAGAAATTGCATAGTCTACTTTATTTAAAAGTCTTACCTGTGCATGAGCTTGTTTAGCAAATATATACAGCTGATTAGAAAGAGCAACCTGCCTATCTTCCCATACTAAGCTTTTTGCATATTCTGGAACATATTCCGCGTTTGCATTTATCTTTTTTAACTCAGAAAATATATCTGCTGCTAAAACACTTTTACCTAAACATGGTCCACCTATTAAATTAATAACCTTCATCTTCCATATCCCAAATGTTCTATTAAGTCATTATTAAGTAAGATAAGATTATTTTTATAGGGCATTAAATTTCTTTTTCTTAACATTGTATTTGTAAATGCATCACAAGCTCTTATTTGTCCATAGCCTGCAACTGCGTTAACAGAATGTTTAGAAACTTTTAAAGATCTATACCAAAGTATTTTTTCTTCAGCTTTTAGCATGTTTGATAATTCAAACATTTTTAAATTTGCTTTATTTATAACATCAGAAAGATTTCTAGTTTCTGTATCTAAAATTGATAAATACGAATTATGTAAAGACGTTTTGTATAATATTAAAAAATTATTAACGCCTTTATACAAAGCACCACGTTTGTATACATCTTTACTTCTTGTTAAATTTATTATTTGATTTTGAAATCTTAGTTTGGCATCTGGAGCATTCTTATTTAAAGATTCTTTTACCTCGTCTGGGAGGTCTTTTACTACTAACACAGCAGAAGAATCACAATATCTTCCATTGCTTAATAATATTATAGAATTACTCATTCCCAAGACTTTATTCATACTTAACTTAAAATCCCTGCCATGTGCAGGGTTTACAACAAAATCGTCAACTTTAATTTCTTGTCCTGCAATGTCAATCATAATGCCTCTTTTGGTATAACCCCAAAGGCTAACATTCCAGCCCTATTGTCGTTATCTATATAATTTTCATTTGCAATATTGTTTGCTTTATCTACACCAATCAAAGAAGATTCAACATATGGATTGGTATAATTTTCTTGTACAATTTTTTTTGTACCATCAATACATGTTAACTCTAAACCGTTTAGTAAAAATGGATACAGATACAATGGAATAAGATGAAGATTTGATTCTTTGTCCCATATTTTAAATCCACATAGCAATAATTCATCTGATGTAAAATCTGAAAAATCAACTCTTCCAAATTTACCTAAAAACTCTCTTAAAGAATGAACTAAAATTTTCCATTTAAATCCAGGTTCAAAATTGTATATTAATAATTCTGCTAATGTATTTGTAAAAGAGTTTCTTAGTGCTGTTATTGACAGTAGTCTATTTTCTTTATCGGATACAGAAGTCATATTAAGTAACCTCTTGTTCTTTGTCTTCGGCTTGCTCTACTTCTGTTTGTTTTGTAGCTTTAACTGCAAATATTGGAGAAATTGTTTTTTTAAGTTCTGCATCATTTTGTAAAACTGTTATAAAGTCTTCTACACTAAATATTCCCAACTGATCTGTGCATTGTCTTACTACGTTAACTAATTCAAATTTTGCATCTGCAATTAAACATTCTTGTTGTGTTCTATAGACATTACCGTCTAATCCTTCATATGAAACTATTTTTTTCATACTTGTTCCTTATATATGTATCTTTTATTTATAATGCTGACCATGACGATCAGCATTTTTGAACTTCTATAATTTTTTTAAGTTCTGCATATCTTGTTTTTCTAATTTGTTGCAATAGTTGATCACCATCATAAATGTTTGCTAATTTTCTATAATCAATATTTTGCAAAGTTAACAATAAAACCATTATGACCATTGCCAAGCTTCTTTTCTTCTCTTGCCAATGCATATTCTTCGCCCGTCTCAGGATGCAAGAAAACGTGAAACTGAGCTCCTACTTTCTTGAAACCTAAGTCTAGCATTTCTCTTTCTGTAGACCCTACAACAACATAATCATTGTCGCTTGATCTGAGTCCAAGGAGCGCATCTCTACATGCTCCTCCAACTAAGTAAGTTTTCATTTTTTAAACTTATCCCAGCATATGTAAGGGTAAAATTTGCCAAAGATTATATCTTTATGTTCCGTAAATAAGCTTTTATTAAAATATGCAAAACTTCCAAAAGTTAATAATCTTGGAGTTATCCAAGCATAATTCTGTTCTGGAATAGGCAATTTTAAATCAATGCATAAGTTTTGAGCTTCTACAATAAAAACATGAACATTATATATAACATCACCAACGCAAATTTTTTGACATAGAAACTTCATATTGTTTTTGTCTTTAACAGCATATGGAGTTTCTTCTGATAATTCTCTGAGTGCTGCATCTATTGGAGTTTCACCTTCATCAACTTTGCCTCCTGGCATTCCCCATGAAGAAAAATCATCTTTTCTGTGTACAGCTAACATAAGTCCAGTTTTATTATCAAAGCATACAATTGTGCATGCTTGTTTTATTTGTACTGTTGTCATAATTATCACCCTTAGTTGTTTGTGTATGTTGCCTTAAACATCAAGGTTATTCTTTGCATTTCGCAAATTTTGGTTACTGATCTTGCTGAATGTAGCATATTTGATTTAAATGCAAATATTCGATTTTGCCTCGGAACAGCTGAAGCAATAATATCGTTACTTTTGTTATAAATAACAGTTTCACCACCACATGAAATATTCCAATATGGGCCACACAGATAAACTATTACTGTAACATCTTCATTACTTGTGCTGTCATAATGTGGATATGCATCCATGCCATTAACAAACATGTTTGCATAACATCTAAGTAACTTGCTAAAATGGAAATGACTATTAATTTGTTCCCAAGCTTGATATATATATGCTGGTAATTGATTTGACACATCTATACCTGGAATATGATTTTCCAGATTGTAAAATGGTTTATTAAAAATATAGTGTGGTATCTTATCATTAGTTTGCCATCCATATTCCCAAACATACCCTCTTGCTTCACGCAAGAGGGTGTCATATGTATCATTGTCAAAAAACTTATCAATAATAATCCCACTATCTGGAATCTGTATCATATTTTATTTCTTTTATGTATATAATGGATATTGCACATTTGCCCCATCTTTAAGGTGATCTGGTGTATCTACAATCATTTTAAGATTAATATTTACTGTAGGAGCTACTGGATCAGATGGGTTTGCTATGCCAGTTAATGACCAACTGCGTATATTGGCAAGGTCGTCGCTCCTAATGCCAGTAATTTTATATATACCAGTGTAATCTTTGTTGTAATTTTCATATTTTACTTCAACTTGTGGGATTGTTGATTCAATAATTAGCTTGTTGTATGTTTTAGATACAGTTGGATTTGAATAATCGTCCTCAAACAAGTTTATGTCTATAGGTTGTTCGACCTGTACTATGTCAACATTCATTCCAATGGCTACAATGTCATAAGAAGTGTCTGCACCAGTTGGATTTATTCTTCCATTCAAGGCCCACTGTCGTGATATTGTATTGCTCGAAACTGATACTATAGGTTTAATGTTTGAGGTATTTAGGGAAATGTATGCGTTTGTAGATAAACTACCGTTACGCAGTTTAAAATGTGCTATTCTGCTAGAATGTCTTTGGAATAAATCTTGACTATATTGATATTCCACTAATGTGGTTGCCATAAAATGCCTTTTAATAAATTGTATTTATGCTATGTGTGCATGCATATTATGTATGCGTAAATCTAATTATGCTTGTTTTTTTAGTTCATGTCATTTGAAAGTTTATATTTTTTTAAAAGTTTTTTAGTGCATAGTCTCTTATTAATCTACAATAGCTCTAGTAATCTTTGTCATAATGCCACAATAAGAAAATAAGCCTTATTGTTTTAGTTTTATTACCTGCATAGATACAATTCAAAATAAAGTTTTAAATACATTTTTCTGTACACACCAGCAGTTATACAGTTATTACCATTAAGCCAATTGTTTGCATATTGACTTAATTTAATTTGATCACTATCTGGCGTATACATAATGTTTAACCTATTTTTGCTGTAAGTTTAAAAATGGTACTGGAGCAGAACCATACATGTTTTGTGGCAATGCACCATCACACTTTTCAATTGCCGCTTTTTGATTTTCAATTTGACGCAATTGCAATAGCTATCATCAATTCAATTAGAGTAAACCCTTTATTTTTTTTCATTTAATTTACCTTTAGTCGTTACAATAAATTGAAAATTTTTATTGCTTTTTAAACGACAAGTTATCTGCCACTGGATTGTAGATCCAACTTGAACTTTGACTGCTGACTGAGTTTTCATTGTGCACCTTTATGCTAATTAAAAACATCAAAATTAATATTGCAATCAAGATAAATCTTACCACCTTGATTGCCTTAATATCATCTGCGTTAGGCTGCTTCATCTAAGTCCTCTGAGATTTTTAGCGTAACAACTTCTGGATTATATCCAATTTTATTTGCTAAAGTTTGCACAAATGCTTTTGAGACGACAAATTGGCCATTTTTACCTCTGTGTGCAAAAACTGGCGCTGAAGCTTTTTTTCCAAGGTGCGAAACCTCTACATTTACAATTACTTGACCCATGATAAAACCTTAGTGTTTTGGAATTGGCAATTTGTTTGCGACCATTCTTTCATACTCTGCTTGCTCTATGTTTTCAGGAGCTGCATAAATGGCGCATTGCATATTGTCAGGTTTAAATGTGTAATGTAAATTTGCATCCACATTTAATAATGTATGAGTAATAGTTATTGGATTGTCATCAACCCAAATATCAATAAAAATACCTAAACTTTCACAAAAAGCTTTTTTACCATTTCTTGCAGTAAAAACCACTTTTTCTATGAAATCTGTTGCAAATAAGTATTCAAGTCCAAATTGTTCACTTTCATTACGATAAGTAACAACATAAACTTTCATGCCTAAATTATGCATCAATTTCATAATTTGGTTCCAAGCACCAGGATCTTTTGTGATTGTTTCATCAAAATCAACTGCAATATTAATTGAAGAATTTAATTGCAAAGCAGTTGCTGTCTCTAAATTAATTCCTTTCTGATTTAAAGGTTTAATAGGGACAATATTAGTAGCTACGTGACACATTTAAGTTGCCTCTGTTTGTGGGATATTATTATTTAAAATCTTATAAAAATCTTAAATAATAATATGCTTGAATTACTTCAAGCATGATTTTTAGTTCTGTAAAATAAATGAAATTGAGATGTTAGACCATTTTTGCCTCAAACCTCAGCAGGCTATTTTATGCATTAATGTTAAAGGAAAGGAGAAAGGATTTAAGTGTATAAAATAAATTAATTAATAATATACACTTCTTGTTTTTTGCCTTATAAAATAAAGCTTTATTTATCCTTTTGTTTAAATGGAAGGTTTAGTTTTAAAGCTACTTGCTCAACTTGAAAACGTGGTATTGATTGGCATCCAATAGAAACTTTATCTCTATATATTGAGACACGATTATTGGAACCAGATGCTCTAATATAGAAATCATTTGATGGACGCTTATACAGCCAAATATCTATACATTTTTCCCAAATTTCTTCAAACGCTTTATACCCAATGCTATAACTGCCACGTTTAATTAATTTGAGTTTAAATTCAATATCTTCTAATCCAGTTTCATAGTCTTCTGGAATTTCGGCAAATGGGTAATCTATATTTGGATTAATTTTTGTTTCAAAAAAATCATCTAATGCTTTTTGCGCATTTGCATAATTTGTGATTATTTGAAACTGCTCATCTGTTACTTCTTTGCTAGTAAAGTATTCTAAATGTTCTTTTAAGCACAAGCCAGTTGCTGCATTATGTTTAATGATTTTTAAACTTGTGTAGTTTGATAAATCACTAAGAATTTTTACTTCTTTGCCAGCATTTTTAAAATTTGCAATTTGCATGCTTACTTCTACTAATTTATCACTAGGTAGAGCTTTAAATTGAAGTGCATCAACAATTACAACATTTTGCAATTCTTTAATAAGTTCTTTTTTATCTGACATGATTTTTCCTCTAAGGGCCAACATCAGCACTCTATATGTTGTTTAAAGCATTTTTACCAAATATGGAATAGCTTTACTCACCCTTACCAAGACAGTTAGCTATCGGATTTTGCCATACGGTTACGTGCACGAATTTTGCGAGTTCGCGGATGACGTAAGTAGTGACCTTCTTTTTCAAGTTCAGCAATGATCTTTGGATCACCAAAAACTAAATGAGACTGTATGCGTTTAAATTCTTTTGTGACATCATAAAACTTTGACATGATTTTGCCTTTAAATGAAAAGATTTGTTTCGTATTCGCCATCATAAGCAACATTGTATTCTGTTAATATTGCTTCTAATGTTTTATACATAAATGTTGTTTCTGCTGAAGTAGATACAACTAAACAATTATATGTTTGCGAATATTTAACATATAACTTTGTTTTTTCAGATGGTTTTCTTTTACTTGTACAAAGCAAAATATCTCCTTCTGTAATTTCTTGACCGTCTGAATATTTAAATTTGCTGTTTTTAGCAGCATTTTTCTTACTCATTTTAATGCCTCTTATTAGAAATGTGAGTAAATAAATGTTTGTGCACTATGCACTGAGGGTTAAAAATTCTTGTTCCAGTCCCCCACAAATCTGCATTGTCTAATTTTGGACAAGTGCATTGTGGTATTTTGTACCAATAACTATGTTTATTAGGATTCTTTTCAAATTTCCATGACTCTTGAAGTTTATATTCTAATTCTTCTAGTTGCATAGAGAGTATCATTAACTCTTTTTCTGTTGCCTGTTCTGCTTTTAAAAATATGCTAGACAGTTCTTCATAAAGTAATTTAAGGCCTTCTATTTCCTGTGTTGTTAGTTTTTGTTTTTTTGCAAGTTCTATATTTATCAGTTTATATCTCCATTTTTGTCCACAAATTCTACATTTTATTTGTTTTTTATTTTCATATATTAAAAGTTTACAATTTAATATTTGCTTGTCTAGTCATACTAATGTACAATTTATTCATTCAAAACAATCATGTATGTCGTCTAGTCATACTAAACATTAAAATATATTTATAACAATTTTAAGGAACAATAAAAATGGAACCTGTTAAAAAAAATAAAACAGAAGTATTAAATTCAAATGATTTAATTGATAAATTACAAAAAATTGCAACAGTTGTAGAGGCACATGACCAAGTTATATTTCAATCAATCATAGGAATAAATGTACTTCAAAAAATATTAATAGATAAAAATATTATAACAATAGAAGAATTACAATCAATTGCAGAAACTGAAGCATCTACTTTTAAAGATAAGGTAGAGAAGATAATTAATAATATAGAACAATAATATTGTTTTTTGAATACAAAGCCCGTAAATTTACGGGCTTTATATTTTTTATGCAAGCCAATCAGCAAATTCACTTTCTACTTCAGAGATAACATCATTGCTATTAGATTTAACTTCTATGCCTTTGTAGTAATAAAAGTTATCAATAACAGCATTTTGAAATTCATCAGTCAAATTGTAAAGTTCTTTAACCAAACTTCCAAAAAATGTAAACTTGGAAATGTATTGAAAAAGTTCTTTAAACTCTGGATTGTCTGCAAAGTTAACTTGTGTACCTTTGTTGTATAATGAAATAAAAGACTTTACAGCTTTCATAACACCATTTTGTTTAGACCACTCAACAATGTCTGTCATCGCATATGTTGCTTTTGGAGACAAGTTAAACTCTTTAATTAGCTTATCAGTTACTATTTTCAAGTTTTCTGAAGCTGTCATATTTGCTAAGTAATACATTTTAAAATGCGCAGAACCGCCTTCCATATGCTTAATAGCATTGATAACGTATTCTTCAACAAGTCTTGTGTAAACATAACAAATTTGATTCAACATAACAGAATCAAGCATCTTAGGAGCTGCTGCTGATTTTTTAAACCAAGGTTCTATATACTTTTTAAAAACAGATTCATCTGTATTTTTCAACGCAAGCATTGATTGATACATTTGAATAATTGCATATAAAGCCCAAATATCAGAAGTTGCAGAACCAATATTTGATTTTGCTACAGCAGCATTAACTAAAAACTGAGAATAGTTTTTTTGATTAGTGTTGCTAAAAGGAATATACATTTGATAGAGACTATATTTATTATCTCCTTGTAAGTCTTGGTTATTATCAGCTTCTTTAAAATAATACTCATATGTCCAT
The DNA here is from genome assembly GCA_937952895.1 of uncultured Neisseriaceae bacterium. GTDB lineage: Bacteria > Pseudomonadota > Gammaproteobacteria > Burkholderiales > UBA11063 > Aquella. Next base: position 351 of record CALFYC010000183.1, on the reverse strand, counting down.
TTTGCTTCTTCATAAGACACATTTTCTAATTCAAAATCAACCAACAATTTTTGTCCTAAGCCATGAGGTACAAATAATGGCAATAAATCACCCGTTACTTTCACATAGATTCATTACTTCTATGCAGTTTTTAAAAACTTCCCTAATTTTCATTAGGATACAAGACTATATCATCACCCACGTTAAACGTTTGGCTTTTAAGAGATGAACCTTAAAAGAGTTAAGCTATACTTAACTGTGTCCTCCATTTCGATTTAAGCCTACTGGCACCATTTGGCTCTAGACCTGATTAGTTACTTAGATCGGAAGAGCGTCGTGTAGGGAAAGAGTGTCTTCGCCTGTGTAGATCTC
>CALFYC010000182.1 GCA_937952895.1 uncultured Neisseriaceae bacterium | reverse complement strand
TGTAATTCAATAGATTTTTGTTGTAAATCTTTTGATGCAGTATCTTGGTATTTTTGAATTCTAGCACCCATATCTTGCATTTCTTGAGAACGTGTTTCATTTACTGCGTCAGTAACTGTTTTTGCCTCAGCGTCTTGTTGATATTGTGCTAATTTAGTTTGATATTCTTGTACCATTTTTTTCTTCTTTGAAGGGAGCAAGTTGCAGTATAACACAACCAACTTTATATTTATCTTCTATAGATCTTGGTGTTTGTAATTGCATTCTCATAGCAGATTTTCCTTTAAAAATAGAAAACTGGCTAGGCAATGTATTTTTCTCTATATTATCCATAATATCACCAAGGTGCATCATCACCTGGAATGCCAGTTGTTACTGGAACTTTAGGTGCAGGGGTTTTTCTAACAAGATTAGTTGTTCTTGGCACATTTGATTGTGTTGCATTTGTTGTGTTTTCTCTTACATTATTGTTGCCGTTCATGGCATCCATTACAAGTCTTGTAAGTAAATCTGCAGCTTCTTTGTTTACAGTGGAAACAATATCCTTATATTCGCCATTAGCGTCTTTATTTCTTGGAAGAGAAACAAAGAATCCATTTGGATTTTTATCTGTTTTTATAACAGAAAATCTTGTTTTTAATATTCCACTAGTAACATATCCTCCACCAAGATCTGTATCCCTTGATCCTGCTTTTGGTGGAAAATATTGAATTGAAACATTCTGAGTCATTTTTGCCCTGTTTATTATAAAGCAGCGGCCAATCTCGCGTCTGTTACGGCATCGGCACCTGCAATAACATTATAGGCAGGAGAGACTGCAACAACGTTAGTTTCGCCTATTTGTAATAAAAATTGACGTATTTTAGCATTGTCTACTTGTCTTGTTCCTACCACTCTTGTTATGCGTGGGACAATTTTCTGTTCACCAAGTACCTCATACGGAATCCACTTATGAATACCCATAAGGGCACCATGAATAGATCCATCATCATTAATACAAGTGTGTTTTATAAGACCAATTTTTTTGGAAGTACGATTAATTGCAACCATAACATAATCATGGCCACGAGTACCTTTCCAAATTTTTACAACAGAGCCGTTCTGTAATGGCATTGTCATATTTAAATTTCCTTCGGTTGTTTACTGTCTATTCGCAATTTGATAGTTTCTAATTTTCCTATTGGTTTTTTATCCTTAATGGAAACTATCTGTGCAGTTCTAATAGGTATTCTTTTAAATTCATAAATAGAATAAGAATATTCATCAGAATCTGTTTTGAAATTATTAACAAGCTTAGAAGATATTACCCAATTCTTAGGATTGGGTGGATCAAAAAAAGCATCAGCGTCAATAACTTCACAATTAACAGAAGTATAAATAATCTTATCTGCAAATGGATAAAATTCTTCATAAATCTGCTGACCACCAATAACGCATATTTCCTTTGCATCTGGAAAGTCATGTAATATGATATCAAAAAAATTATATACAGAATCAGTAATTCCAATAAATGGAACTTCTTCTAAGGGAAATCTAGATTTAAATAAATCTACCTTTTCTTGAGCTTGAATTATTGTATTTTCATTTTTTGATAAAATTATAGTATGTCTGTTTTTTAATAAAGATGGCAAAGATAAAAATGTATTTTTGCCACAAACCAATATTTTGCCAAGAGTATATTCTTTAAAATGCTTTAGCTCACTAGGCAAACGCCAAGGTAGCTTATTGTCCTTGCCAATAGCATCATTAGAAGAGGCGGCAACTATAAGAGTTATAATTGGTTGCATTTAATTATTTTAAACAAACACTTTTGGCGCTAACAAAACGCACATTACTATTTCTAATATGATTAATAGTTTTTTTGCTAAATGGTTTAATTAAATCACTATAAATAGTAACATTAAATCCCAACTTAATTAACTGATCAATTGCTTCAATAAATACACCATTGATATCAATACCACAAATGTGAATATCATAATCTTGAGGGCGTAAAATAAAATCAAGCTTATCACCATCAAATAAAATCTTATTATTTGAATGGTCAGTAATAGTTATTTCGTTATTTGGATGTAAAAAACTATCAATACATAATTTAAAATTAATAATCTTAGTTTCTGGAATCAAACCAGAGACATTAACAAAGTTAAAAGAATCTGCTGGGTTATTAACTGAAACATATGCACCTAAAGTTGAACCAGATGACTTTAATGTTTCCTTAACCCTAGAAAATAATTCTGGACCAATGTTGATTAAACGTGACGAATCTTGATGGCAATAACCATCTGCTATACCAAAAGCAATCAATGCTACTTTTTTCATAAAATAATAAAATCCTAAATAATTAAACTAAATGGCCACGTCATAATAAATTGGATCATGATGCTTATAATTTATAAGTTTAAAATGATCAATTTTATAATTATCAATACTGTCAACACCATTTAATATTTTTAAATAAGGCAATGGATAACTACTACGTTCTAGTTGTTTTTTTAAATTATCAATATGATTTAAATAAATATGGGCATCACCTATGACGTGATGATAATACCCTGGCATATAACCGCATTGTTTTGCCAACATCATTGTTAAAACTGAATAGCCAATTAGATTAAATGGCAAACCCAAAACAACATCATTGCTGCGCATATACATTTGACAGTTTAGTTTATATTCTGGAATATTTTCAGGTTCTTCACCGATGCTTTGCGTATACTCAAGATAGTCTTTTTTATCTTGATCTGTTGCTTTTAAAACGTACCACTGTGCCATCATATGACACGGAGGCAGGCACATCTTGCCTAGCTTTACATTCTCTTGTGGAGATAAAGTCTCGTCTGGAATAAAAGCACAATTCCAGGCATTTAATATATGCCTACGACTAAATGGATTGTTTTTTAGCCCATTAACTAATAGAGATATCTGGTCGATAGATCCATTAGAAGAAATCCAATTTCTCCATTGAGATCCATATATGGGGCCAAGATTGCCATCCTCAGTTTTCCATTCATCCCATATATGAACATTGTTTAACACTAAATCATTATTTGAAGAAGAGCCAGACAGCATCCATAATAGTTCTTTGATGGCTGTTATTACTGCAATTTTTTTACTAGTGACAACTGGAAGACCTTTTAAGAGATTAAAAACTAGCTTTTCACCAAAAACACTAACCGTGCCAACTCCAGTTCTATCTTTCCTGACCTCTCCTGTGTCAAGTATTCTTAAACATAAATTATTATATTCAAGCATATAATTATTAAAACCTATTAATATGTTCTTGGTATATATTTTGTAATGAAATAATTTGATTAACACAATCATCAAAAGAGTCATGATTGTTAGTAAAATTTCTATGATTTGGATAAAATTGACATATTGTTCTAAAACATAATTGATTTCTAAAATCAACTGGATATGACATATTATATGCCCTATAAAGATTTGCTAACCATTTATGATCAGAAATTGCACCATTTGCCCAAACTATAGGTTGAACATAATGTTGATTTTCAATAGATATCTTTGTCAAAAATTCAGTAAATGAAGACAAAGCAATATTAGTATCAACTTTAGCGATTGTATTTTCACCACAACCTATGCAATCTTTAAAAAACTTTTCATTATGTTGCAAATGAAATTTTATAGTCTCTTCCGTGAGAACAAGTCCCTTTTTTAATTGATCATCAATTTTTAAAGAAATATGAATTGAATCAGTATTATTAAATATTTGCCCATTTAAGGGTTTTTTAAAATCGTCTAAATTGTTTATTATGTCTATTTTGAATTTAACTGCCGAAATAGACAAAACTACAGTTTGATCATCTAAGCTTAACGTTTCCATGTCAAGCATAACATGATCTCTATTTTTTAATTTTTCCATAAGATAGAGCCCGAATTAATTGAAAATTTATACTTAATTGGCCAAATCAAGAATAAAAGGTCGTCACCTAATTCAACTAATTAGCCCTTCATGATGAAAAACCAGGGCCCGTCGGAAGACGGCGAACTAATTGTAGTTCGGGAGCGCTGGATACAACAATCATGATTAATTCGGATTGTTGTTTATGTAAATAACATTTTCCACCTATGTGTAAAATGTTTTTTTTCATCATGTGCTTTGGATATGCATGCAGGCAAGAACCTGCGTGCACTGCAGCTCCAGAACTTCTTTAGAAATTCTGGACTCAGCTGCTGGATCCATCCATTCATAAATCAAATCAATGGTTGCCTGAAGGTCATCGTAGCGCAGTCCTGTTTTCGTCGAAAACGTGGACATGGCGTAGATTACCTTTCTGGCAAATGCAGTTTACCTGCATAATTGCGTTTGATTTATGAACATTCAAACAAAACAGTGATAAAGTATCACAAAAGGCTGCATTAAACTAATAGAAATATTAGCATGCAAAACCCTAGATCTTTCAATTTTTCCTAATTGCCATAAATGGCAAGAAGATACTAGCTAAAAGATCTAGAAAACAAATAAAATTGTGCTTAATTGCACATTAATATTGTTTATTTTTTATAAACTACAGGGAAAGCTTTGTATGGAACTGATAATAAATCAGCTATACCATTACTTTCGTTACTGTATTTTAAATAATTGAAAACTTTATGGCTTAATCCAGTAATGAAGAAAGCAGAGTTTTCTTTAAATGGTGTAGTTTCTGAAGCATTAAAGTTAAAAATAACTTGAACGCTATCTTTATTAACACCAAGTTTAGCACAACGGCTTAATGAGGTTCTATTAACGTCACCGTCACTTAAAATGAAAACAGCATCATATTTATTGTTGCCAATTAATTTAATTACCGAATCAAAATTAGTACCACCACCAAATCCAGAGCGTGCAATAATTGTAGAAGTTTGGTTAAAATCATCACTAAAGTTAACATAACCTGCAGCGTTACCAAAGACAACACCAGTCACTTTAGAATCTTTATGTCCACCAACAATCATAGATGCAAATAAGCTAGCTAACTTAATAGGATTACCGCTCATTGAACCAGAATTATCTACAACAACTAAAATTTCATTACCCATGTTTGGAATATTTTGGGAACTAATTTTAATTGCATTTGCAATTGCATTTTTTAAAACAGTAGAAGTTACATTTTCGTATGCCTGCAAAAAAGACATTGGCAATTGTTTGCTTCTTAAAACTAAAGATTCATTAGAAATATTTGTTGCAGCCATTTGAATAAGAGTTGCATCCTTAGTTTCTTCAATGTTTCTTAAATTTTTCAACAAAGCCATATAACCAAGCTTATTAGAACTAATTAATTCTTTCCAAATAGTAGCTTTAGGTTTTTGCTCTAATTCGTGTTTTTGGCCATTTGCAGATAATTGAGTTTCCCATGTATAAGCAATAGCTAAACTGTCATTCATGATGCCTGCAAATATCTTAGATTTTTCTTCATTGGCTGGTTTTGGGTGAACAATTCTTAACAAATCTTTAAATGTTAAAGACTTATTTCCACCATTATATTTTGAAAATTGATATTCATCAAATTTATTAAAAGCATCAGCAACACCTTTTTTGATTGCTAATGGAATTGATTTTTTAGAACCAAACACTTTTAATGCATAAGAATAAAGTTCAGTTAATTCATCACATCTAGTGATAACGTCACAAACAAGTTGTCTCATGTTTAAATAGTGTTTTTTGGATCTTGCCAATGCAGCAGCAAGCTCAACAACTAAAACAATTGGATATGTTCTTAAATCCATTTGTGTTCTGGCATACAATGCGACATTAGCAATAAAGTCTAATTCATTATCCAAAACAAGTTTTTCTAAGTTGCTTTTTAGCCTAGTAAAGAGTTCGTCAGAACTATTATAAAATGTATCCTTACCATACAAAGTAGCAGTGGCTATTTCTATTAGAGAAGTTTTGTTGGTTTTTACATATTGCAAATTGCCATTAGCAGAATGCTTCATTGGAGTTGTTTGCAAGTGAACTGGTGTTATACTTGCAGTTTTTTTATTTAATGCAGCCATGAAAATTCCTTATTTACTTTTTTTGCTATCTTTATTTTCTTCAGGCTTACTATCTTTTGAGGTTGCTATGTTGCCACAAACTGTGCACCTTGATCCTTTATTACAAGGATTGTGTACACGCATACCAGCACCATATACTTCATCTTGAAATTGATGTTTACAAGCACATTTTACTATCATTTTTTAATCTCTAATAATTTCCAATCTACTAGAAAATGCAATCAAATATTGATTGATTTGTCTAAGCCAGTTATCAATCTTATTATATTTAGGATTGATATTGTGATATTCATAATATATATTGAGCAAAATCGTCTTTATGGAATTCCAATCATTATCAGTCATTGTAAAATAAGGATAATGATCAAAATTTAAGTCTTCATTAAAACCAACATATACTGTCACACGATTTAATCTTTTGATTTCAACATAAGCTATATGACAATAGTTATTTGAAAAATCAACATCATTCCATTTTGATCCTATAAATGGAAAAAACGAACCATTAAAAGATCTAAATTCAATTAATTTTGACAACTTATCAAAATCCGTAGTTGTCATTTTAGTAATTAAAAGATTAATTGAATCAGATAATTCTTTAGTTATTTTCATAATTAGTTCCGTCTAATTGAATAAGTTCTACATTTGCATATTTAGCCATTGAACTAGTTAATTCATGTGGATAATCTTCTATATAGTAAACTTTTTCTATTCCAGAATTTATTATCCTAGACATACAAAAAACACAAGGTTTATTTGTGCAATACATATAAGCACCTTCAATGGATATACCATATCTTGCAGCAGTATCTATTGCATTAGATTCTGCATGAGCACAAGGGCACATGTCTAGGCATTGTCCAGAAGGAACATTATTATCTTTTCTTGGACATGTTGTTGGATGTGGAAACTTTGAAGGAACACCATTGAATCCATCAGACAAAGATCTGTTATGTTTCGAAACAATAACTGCTCCAACTCTTCTTCCAGAAGCACAAGTGCTCATAAGTGCATTAGCATAGCATCTATCAATCCAATGACTATGCCATTCTTTTCTATGCATGAGACTGCCTATAAGAAGTTACAGAGGCAGTAATGGACGCATATCCTTCATGAATACCTTTATCAGTGGCCATAAAATTAAGAGCATTATTTTTTGACACATTTAAACTTTTTGCTAAATCAGAAAAATCTTTAATATTTGCACCAAGAAATAACACTTGCCATCCATTTACTTTTTGTATTTGGTCAATAAGGTTAGAAACCATTTCCTTGTTGAAAAATAAGGATTGATTTTCTTCACCATCTGTAATAATAGCCAACACACCAGAACTACCAAGAGTAACTTCAGTATTAATTGCTTTGCCAATAGCATCAAACAAAGGAGTGCCACCAGAAGGACGATAGTCCATGTCTTCAAGTTTTTTAACATTATGAATACTTTCAAATGAGTTGCTGGTAATTTTACTACCAAATTTATACAACACAAAAGATGCATCACCATCTAATTGTTGTTGTGAATTAATAAAACCATCAAAAGATTCTCTTGTTGATCCTAATAAAGTTTGCATTGAACCAGACTCATCTAGTACAACTACGATTTTAATATTGTTAGACATTAAAAATACTCTTAGCTAAATCAGAAAGTTTTTTACCATCATATTTGCCAAAATAATTTTCTTTAAAATGTTTCATAACATTTGGCATAGAAGTTAAAGAGTTCTGAGTAATAATTTGCTTAATTTCATCATCACTTAAAGATGAAGGCATGTATTGTTGCAGGATTGTTTGTTCTTGCTTTAAACTTTGTAAGACATCAGAGTTTGGATGTGAATTTTGAAACTCAAGATTTTTATCCAAATAAGATTTAATTAAACCAATAATAAGAGTATCAGTATTATCTGAATTCTTTGTTTTAATTAAATTTTCTATATCGCCAATTAACGTAGTTAACAGAGAAGATTTTACAGTTTCTTTGTTTTTTCTTGCAGATAATTGGTCTTGTTTTATTTGTGCTAGTAACATATTAGTTTCCATTATATAGAATGCTTGTATTTGGTTTATAATACTTGTCCCAAAAATAATCACCAAATTGCTTAACCATAAAATAATAAAATTTTGCACCATTAAAATTATTATTCTTCATTATTGAATAAAATATATAATCTGATGAATCTTTATTAATAAAATGTATTCCTGCATATTGGTACAAAACATCATGAACAAGAGATGCATATTTTGTTTTTTCTTCAAAGTCTGGAGTGCCAAATATTTTATTGCCAATTTTAAATTTTGGCGAACAACCATCCCAACTATAACCAGCAGGAATAATAAGTTTTGTACCTTCAATTCTCATCCAAGGTTTTTGTATATTATGAGAAATCAAAGTAAAAGGAGAAAGATCAAAAATATAATCTTGATCAAGTGTAAATTTATATAAAGACATAATTACCAATATTCGCCTATGTTGTCATATAAAGTATCCAAAGAATTTTCTATTTCATGCATTATACTTCTTACCTCTTTAAATGATATTAAAGTAAATAATATTCCCTTTGTAGTAAAAAATAAATTCCTTAAATGAGACAGGTCTTCTTTTGGCCAAAGGCTTACATTATAAGAATACCTATTTGAAGTAGTTTCAACAAAAGTTTTTAAAGTCTTTACATTTTGTGATAAAAGTCGCATTGCAGAAGATAAACCATCTGGATAAGACATATCTTGTAAATCAATATTTGACATAAATAAAAAAGCGCCAATTAAGGCGCTAAAAATTAATTTTATTTTTATTGTAATATGGAGGAGGATGATAGCATCAAACCAGCACGCACTAAGGCATAAGCTTCTAAGGCTCACATGTCTACCTAAATTCCATCACGAGGGCAAAATAAATGGCAGTGCAGAGTGGAATTGAACCACTGTAAACGGTGTCAAAGACCGTTGCCTCAACCACTAGGCTACTGCACAGCAAATTTGATATATTAAATTGGTACTCCTAAACGGACTCGAACCGATAGTCTTCACATTGAAAGTGTGACGTGTTAACCTGTTACACTATAGGAGCATTTAGATAATATTTGGGGTTGTTATTTTATCTTCTTTAATATCATGATAATAATCATAAAAGCCTCAGCTCTTTCTTTAGTTTCGCAGTATTTCAACACATAACCGTCACTTTCTTCGACAGCAAAAAGTTTCACACCGCAAATCACTGTAGGTACAACAAAGTATTTCATCATGTCACCTCGTTCAAAATATTTTACTAACTCAACGCGCCTAACTCCTGCATCAACAGCGACAAGCACCCAGCCACTTATGCAGGTCTATTATCGTTGTGGTGCTATAACCCATTCACTAGTACAAGCACTAGTACAAGTTTTCACTAAACAATGTGCCACCATCAATAGTGTCACCATCGACTCTCCGCTTGATTTGCCCTGCGGCTTCTGCCACTTTCCAAGCCTCTGTGCGGCTCAAAAAACTTCCTTTGTTATCCAAAAAGCCTTCTTCTTGAATATCATCCCAATGCCAAAGACCTATCTCAGATATTTGGTTATTCATGTGTTCATCACCATGCCTAACGCCAACAATTATTTTATTTTCGCTGCAATTTCGCACAGCGGCACAAACAATAACTCTTTGCATAAATACCTCTTATCGGTTATAACTCACGCTTTAACAGTGACACCACCCCAGCCACTGTCTAAGATTAAAAAACACTAAAACCTATGACCTCCGCAAAATCCATAGGTTTTAGCCCTCGCTTGAGGGCATGGGTTTACTTTTCATGCCCAAGTGTTTTTGGGTTAATGTTACGCATAAATCCAGTACCCTGAAAATCCTCATCCTTACGCATTAGATCAGCTTCAATCTTGGCTGAATTAACAAGCACTTGGCCTAAATCAGCCATCGCCTTGGCTTGACTAACATCAATTTTCCCTTCCATTAGCTTGTCCATTGCATCTAATAATGATTCACGCAAATAATTAATATCACGCATTTTCAGTCTCTCTTATTTTTCGTTGGAATTTTTTATTGATCCTGATTAGATCAATAATTGGTTGTGGGTAGCGATAAATAGTATTTCGCTTCATATTCTCAGATCGACTAATCAACTCTAAATTTGATTTATCAAAATTGCGTTTATTACCGTCTTTGAATATCAAGATCATGCCTTTTGGCACTGGTTCACCAAAAAAAATATGGTGTTTAGGTTTCCATCTTTCGTATTTTGTTTTACCAGTTCCAATTTTTACCCACACATAACCGTCTTTATCTTCGCGCTCATCACCAATATTTAGTGTATTGTGTGGTTGGTGGCCTTTTTTAAATTGGTTTCTTACACTGCCAAAAAATACGCCTTTTTTGCCTTTGTTGTGTGATACATGGCCTTTTTTAAATTGGCCTGTATTTTCCCTTTGGCAAATTTTTGTTAGGTATTCTTTGTCTTTTTTAACGCCTAACTGATGTGCTTTATTGCCAATAAAATCAATAGACGCACTAAACATCTCAGCAAGGGTTTTATTTGGAGTAGTAGGGTAAAGTCTTTTAAATTCCTGCTCTTGCTCCTTGGTTAGTTTGCTTTTTTGCATAATAACTCCAACAAAAAAGCCTCCTAAGAGGCTAAAACTTCTGACAAATTCACTGACATAAAAAGCCTATAGAAATACATAATACATTGATATATATTTTGTTTTTACTGACATTCACTGCTACGGCGCAAAAACTCATTAGCCATGAGATATTGAAAATCATCAATAATTACAATAGGCGTTTTTGCCATGATTTCAGGGCTTGCTTGCTACCATCTTGCAAGTTTCGTGTTTATTCATTTTTCTAGCTTGGTCACAGCGATAGTTATAATCGTCTGTGCCAGCCCAGCCAAAAGCCGCTATAAAAGCGATAGCGGCTAACCAATCGCGCCAGTAGTTATTTATCATCTAAAATCGCCTCGAAGTCAGCCTTTAAGCCTGCCACGTTTTCAGCAGTATTTAACTCAGCT
>CALFYC010000181.1 GCA_937952895.1 uncultured Neisseriaceae bacterium | reverse complement strand
TAGTAATAGTAATATTCATACCACGAAGAGCATCGATTTTATCGTATTCAATTTCTGGGAAAATAATTTGTTCCTTGATACCAAAATTATAGTTACCATCTTTATCGAAAGCTTTAGCAGGCAAACCCCTAAAGTCCCGAACACGTGGTAATGCAATACTGATTAAGCGATCAAGAAATTCATACATTCTTTCACGACGAAGAGTAACTTTACACCCAACCGGGTAACCAGTTCTAATCTTAAAACCAGCAATTGACTTACGAGCTTTGGTTACTACAGGCTTCTGTCCTGATATCTTAGTTAAATCAGAAACAGCGAATTCCATAACCTTTTTATCAGCAATAGCCTCACCAACACCCATATTAATAGTGATTTTAGAAATGGCTGGAACTTGCATTTTTGATTCATACTTGAATTCTTCAATCAGTTGCGACACAACTGTATTTGTATAAAAATCCTTTAGTCTAGCTGACATGCTTAACCCCCAAGCTCAACTGTTTTACCAGTTGACTTAAAAACACGCACCAAAGATCCACCCTCTTCTTTAAATCCAACGCGATCAGCCTTTTTAGTTTCTGAATTATAAATCGCCACGTTAGAAATATGGATTGGCAACGTTTTATCTACCACACCACCAGTTATGTTTTTAGCTGGATTTGGTTTAGTATGTTTTTTTACTACATTAACACCCTCAACCAAAACTTTATCATCCCCAACCATTTTTAAAACCGAACTGATTTTACCCTTATATTTGCCAGTAATAACTATTACTTCATCGCCTTTACGAATTTTTTTCATATTGTCTATACTACCTTAAATTACTTCAGGGGCTAGAGAAACTATTTTCATAAATTGCTCACCTCTAAGTTCACGCGTAACTGGCCCAAAAATACGAGTACCAATTGGCTCTAATTTTGCGTTTAATAAAACAGCTGCATTTGAATCAAACTTGATCAACGAACCATCGGAACGACGCACACCCTTAGCGGTTCTAACAACCACAGCATTGTATACATCACCTTTTTTAACCCTACCACGAGGAGCGGCATCTTTAATAGACACCTTAATTACGTCACCAACACCGGCATAACGACGTTTTGAACCGCCTAATACCTTAATGCACATAATTTTACGCGCACCAGTGTTATCTGCAACATCTAATATAGTTTGCATTTGTATCATTTGAATTTTACCTTTCCAACTTAACTCGTCAAACCAACGGTCAGTATTGGACCCAAAGCTTTGGGAACCAGATTATACTGTAATGAGTCGACGATTGTAACACAAGATATGTAAGCCATGCAACAATTTTCGACTTAAAATTGACTTAAGCCTTTTCTACCAATGAGTTTACTATCCAAGATTTCGTTTTCGAAATTGGTTTAGACTCAACAATAACCACCACATCACCATTTTTATATTGGTTGTTTTCATCATGTGCATGATATTTTTTAAATTTCTTTACAATTTTACCGTAAAGCGGGTGCTTTACACGACGCTCAACTAGAACTGTAATAGTTTTATCACGCACATCACTTACCACTTTACCTACATAAGAACGAACTACTTTTGCCATATTTATGCTACCTTTTCACGTAAAACAGTTCTAACACGAGCAATATCACGCTTTACTCTTTTAAATTCACTAGTTTTAGTCAATTGCTGCATTGATAATTGCATTCTCATCGAAAAATGCTCTTTTAGTAGCGACTCTAACTCCGAATTCAGCTCATCAACTGATTTTGACCTTAATTCTACTGCTTTCATTATCTACCAACCTGTCTAATCACAAAAAGAGTTTTAAAGGGTAATTTAGCTGCAGCAAGTCTAAAAGCTTCGCGTGCTAAATCTTCGGTTACCCCGTCCATTTCATACAATACTTTACCTGGCTGTATTTCTGCTACGAAATATTCTGGAGATCCCTTTCCTCCACCCATACGTACTTCAGCAGGCTTTTTAGAAATAGGCTTATCTGGAAACACACGAATCCAAATTCTACCGCCACGCTTAATATGACGAGTCATTGCACGACGCGCAGCCTCAATTTGTCTTGAAGTTAAACGTCCACGTGAAACAGATTTAAGCCCATATTCACCAAAACTTACATCAATACCACGAGTTGCAACCCCAGTATTACGGCCTTTTTGAACCTTTCTATATTTTAATCTATTCGGTTGTAACATCTTCTGCTCCTACCTTTCTCTTTCTTGTAGTTGTCTTTTTATCAGCAGTCTCATCATTTCCTACTTTTTTAGTAGCAGGTTTTTTAGCTACCGCTTTTTTAGGACTATCCACTTCAGAATCAGTGTTAGCTACTTTCGCCACTTTACTTTTAGTAGCCTTCTTAAGATCTACTAAGTCTTTATCTTCTGACACTGTCTTAGATTTTTCTGCAATACGTTTAGCCAAAACTTTAACTTCAGATTTTTTTGAAGCAACCCCATCTTCACTAACTGTACGTTTCACAAATTTGGTTTTAGTCAAGTTCATATCACCTTTATAAATCCAAACTTTAATTCCAATAATACCAAACGTAGTATTAGCTTCACTAGTTGCGTAATCGACATTAGCTCTTAACGTATGCAATGGCACACGACCTTCACGATACCACTCACTTCTTGCAATATCCACACCATTCAAACGGCCAGAGGTTTTAATTTTAATACCAATAGCACCCATTTTCATGGTTGTTTGCATTGCGCGCTTCATTGCACGGCGAAAAGCCACACGTTTTTCAACTTGCATTGCAACTGAATCAGCAACAATTTGTGCATTTAATTCTGGCTTCCTAATTTCTTCAACATTAAGGTGTAATGGAGCAGTAGCAAACTTTTGAATATCTTGCTTAATTTGCTCAATACCTTCACCCTTTTTACCAATAATCACTCCAGGGCGCGCAGTGAATAAAGTAACCTTAATACTTTTCGCTGGACGCTCAATCACAATACGCCCAATTGCTGCACGTCTACCAAATTTTTCAGTTAAAAATTCACGAATTTTTAAATCTTCTTGTAGAACCACTGGAAAAGTTTTATTGTTTGCATACCAGCGCGAAGACCAATCTTTTGTGACAGCTAACCTAAACCCACGTGGGTCTATCTTTTGTCCCATACCATATACTCCTTAGTAACCAACTACAATATTGATATGGCAAGTTTGTTTTTCAATCTTATTGCCACGACCTTTAGCCCTTGCTGTGAAACGCTTTAAACTTGGGCCTTTATCAACAAAAATCTCTTTAACCTTTAAGTTATCGATGTCTGCACCCTGATTATGTTCAGCATTAGCAACAGCTGATTCAAGAGTCTTTTTAAGAATTCCAGCAGATTTCTTTTGACTAAACTCTAATACGTTAAGTGCGTTATATACATCCAATCCACGAATTAAATCAGCAACCAATCTACATTTTTGTGCTGAAACACGAATTGACTTAGAACTAGCAGATACTCTCATCATTCTACCCCTTATTTCTTAACTTTTTTGTCGCCAACGTGACCTTTAAAGGTACGCGTTAATGCGAACTCACCAAGTTTATGACCTACCATGTTATCAGTCACATAAACTGGAACATGAGCTCTGCCATTATGAACAGCAATTGTTAAGCTAATCATTTCCGGAGTAATAGTTGAGCGTCTTGACCAAGTCTTGATTGGACGTTTGTCACTCTTCTCCACTGCCACCAATACCTTATTGATTAAGTGATGATCAACAAAAGGACCTTTTTTCAATGAACGAGCCATTTTTTATTTCCTTATCTATTATTTTCTACGACGATCACGAATTATTAAATGATCCGTGCGCTTATTATTACGTGTCTTCTTACCTTTAGTATGTAAACCCCAAGGTGATACCGGATGTCTACCTGCAGCAGTTTTACCTTCACCACCACCATGTGGATGATCAATGGGATTCATTGCTACACCGCGAACTGTTGGACGAATACCCAACCAACGCTTAACACCAGCTTTACCGTATTGACGTAGGCTATGATCCACATTACCAACTTCGCCAACTGTCGCCTTACAGTCAATATGAACCTTACGAATTTCACCTGAACGCAAACGTAACTGTGCGTAAATTCCATCACGACCCAATAATTGCGCCAACCCACCAGCAGCTCGCGCTAGTTGCGCACCCTTTCCAGGACTCATCTCAACACAATGAACCGTTGTTCCAACAGGTATATTTCTAAGCGGCAATGCATTACCAGTTTTGATTGGAGCATCACTACCAGAAACAATCTCAGCACCTACAGCTAAACCCTTAGGTGCAATAATATAACGTCTTTCGCCGTCAGCATAACAAATTAAAGCAATATGTGCCGTACGATTAGGATCGTATTCAATTGTTTCAACTTTACCTGGCACATTAATTTTATTACGCGTCCAATCAATAATACGATAATGCTGTTTATGACCGCCACCTTTATGTCTTACAGTAATGCGACCATGGTGATTACGACCCGAACCTCTGGTCTTTTTAACCAATAAAGGCGCATGAGGCTCCCCTTTATGTAGTTCTGGGGTAACTATTTTTACCACACCTCTTTGTCCTGGTGTAGTTGGTTTTAATTTAACAATAGCCATATTAACACCACCTTATTTCTGATTAGAAGCTAAATCAAAGTTTTGACCCGGTTTTAGGCAAATATAAGCCTTTTTCCAATCAACTCTTTTACCAGTAAATTTACCAAAGCGCTTTGCCTTACCTTTTACGTTTAATACTGATACTTTCGCAACCTGTGCATTAAACACTAATTCAAACGCCAACTTAATATCTTCTTTTGTTGCACTTTTTAACACTTTAAATACTACTTGCTCACGCTTTTCTGCAACAGTATTGGCTTTTTCAGTAATTAAAGGCGCAATCAGTACATTATATAAATCTATTTTTTTCATACCCACTGCTCCTGTAAATTCTCAACAGCCTTACGCACGAAAAGCACCTTTTCACAACGTACTAAGCTATATGGATCAACTTGATGCGATTCTAAAATTAACACATTTGATATATTTCTTGAAGCCAAGAATAAATCATCAGTTAATTCATCCACAATAACTAAAAGCGATTTACTATCACTTAAAGACATATTTTTTAACAAACTTACAAAACCTTTAGTTTTTGGAGCATCAACAGTAATAGCATCAGCCACCAATAAACGCTCATCTCTTACTAATTGAGAAAGAATTGAAGCTATAGCTGCACGATACATTTTACGATTAATCTTTTGACTAAAGTTCTCATCAGGTGTATTAGGAAAAATCCTACCACCACCACGCCACAATGGAGAAGACGCCATACCAGCACGTGCACGGCCTGTACCTTTTTGCTTCCATGGCTTGCGCGTTGATTTTGAAACTTCAGATCTAGTCTTTTGGGCACGATTACCCGATCTTGCATTAGCTAAAAAAGCATTTACAACTTGATGAATTAATGATTCATTATATTCACGCGCAAACACTTCATCTTTAACTGCAACCGTACCAACATTTTTACCTTGAGTGTTAATTACTTGTAATTCCATTATGCACCTGCCTTAACACTTGGTTTAACAATAACATTACCACCTTTGCTACCCGGCACTGCACCCTTAATCAATAACAAACCACGTGTATCATCAACACGCACAACCTCTAAATTCTGAGTTGTAACTTGGACGTTTCCAAGATGTCCCGCCATTTTTTTACCAGGGAACACTCTACCCGGATCTTGACGTTGACCAATTGACCCCGGAGTATTGTGTGATCTAGAGTTACCATGGGAAGCACGGTTTGAAGAGAAATTGTGACGCTTAATTACACCAGAAAAACCCTTACCCTTACTAGTGCCCGTCACATCAACTAACTGACCTTCTTTAAATACATCTAAAGCCACAACAGAACCCACACCTAGAGCAGACTCCGCATCTAACCGAAATTCGCGTAAAAAACTCCCAGCCTCAACACCAGCTTTCGCATAGTGACCTTTTGCTGGCTTTACCACTCGATTAGACTTTCTATTACCAAATGCCACCTGAACAGCATTATAGCCATCAGCATCAACATTTTTAACCTGAACAACTCGATTAGAAGCCACAGAAATAACAGTTACTGGAATAGAACTACCATCTTCTGCAAAAATACGAGTCATGCCCAGTTTTTGACCTAATAAACCAAGACTCATTCTAATTTACCTTTCTTATAATAACCCTTGATAATCAAGGGGTTGGTTGCAATTGACCAACCATCTTTGCTAAAATTTAGACAAAGAAGAACCGTGATTATAGCATGCATTAAAGTCTTTTTGCAAAATCTTCTTTAGATTTTTTCATTATGAATAAAACCAATAAACATAATTTAATTAAAAACGCTCTCTTTTTGACAACATAAATCAAGGGATTATTTATGTACAGCAGTTCCATTATTCTTGATTTTATTCTAGGCAGTGTCTCAGTTTGAACAATAACCCTTTGATAATAAATTATAGATTTCTGAAACTGAGACACTACCTTATTCTAAGGTAATAAATTAGAATAAAATATCTTATGTTATAATTCTAGACAATTTAAATTTTTTGGATATGCAATGAATAAAAATTATTTCCCATCAACTGGTAAATTAGACGAAAAACGCCTTGAAATTAATAATAAAATTTACAATCCTGTTACATTTAGCTTCATGCTTGAACATGGCTTAAAAGAAGGAATGACAGCTTTAGAAATCGGATGCGGTTACGGCCATACTGCAATTTGGATTGCTAAAATAGTTGGCCACACTGGTAGAGTATTTGCTATTGATTTTAGTTTTGATACTTTAGAAATTGCTAAGAAAAATGCTAAAAATGAAGGTCTTAACAACATTGAATTTATTCATCTAGACATTAATAATATTTCATCATTAAATCAAAGTTTCGATTTTTGCTATGGACGCTGGGTTATTGAATTTTGTAAGGATCCACTCAATATTTTAAAGAAACTCTATAATAAACTAAACCCAAATGGAATCCTGATTTACGAGGCGCTCAATTTCTCAAATAGTGGTAATTTTAGCCTCAATACCCAATCAGCAATTGCTAACTATCATCAGGCAAGCACCAAAAATGCCATATTAAACGGAGCTGAACCAAATCTTGCTGATAATTTATTTTCTTATTTCAAAAAAATTGGTTTCTACAAAATTAGTGCCAAATTTCATCAACCATTCCTAAACACTAAGGAACAAAAAAGTGTTTATAGCTTAGGCTTTTTAAGTAGCAAAAATAGCTATATAACGAATCAAGTATTAACTGAAACTGAATTTGAAAATATTTTAGAGCAACTTTATTCAATTGAAAATAATAACGATATCGCCACTGGGTTTTATTCTAATCTTTTGATTAAAGGAATAAAATAGATAAGGAAATATAACGCAATAAAATCTCATTTTTTTGCGCATAATTTTTCAACAATAATAAATAATAGCCTGAAAAATCAGGCTATTATTTATTTTATAAATTAACTAATATTAATTTGTTGTTGTATGAAAACTATTTATAACTCCGCTATTAAGGGTATTCCAACTACTCCCATCCGAAGAAGTTAAAATAATTCCATTATCTCCAGTAGCTACAAACTTTCTACCATCATAATTAACACTATTTAGGGCGCTTTGGCTAAATAATTCAGGACCATTATAGGCAAGTACCCAATTTAGCCCGCCATCATTTGACATTAAAATTACACCTACTCTGCCGAAGTCTATCTCATTATAACCAACCGCAACAAGCTTACCCTTACCATAAGATACACTTGTTAAGATATAATCTCCACCAGCAGATTCTGCTACCCATGACTCCCCATCGCTAGAAGTTAGGATCGCGCTATCAACTCCTACAGCTATATACTTATCGCCCCCATATGTTACGCCATTTAATAAATATCCATGACCAGCAGATTCTGCTATCCAGGATTCCCCATCTGTAGAACTTAAAATATTCCCATTACCAACTGCAATATATTTATCATTACCATATGTAATTGCTGATAATTCATATTCACCAGATGCTGATACATGACTCCAAGATTCGGCGTTCTCTGAAGTTAAAATTTCCCGGTTAGCTCCAACCGCAATATATTTATTATTTCCATAAACCACCGAACGTAAATTATAGAACCCACCAGCAGACTCTTTAACCCAAGATAAACCATCCAATGAGGTTAAAATTGTTCCACCATTCCCAACTTCAACATACTTCTTATTACCATAAGTAGATCCATATATAAAATATGGATTAAATGATGATTCTAACATCCAATCTTGCTCATTTGTTGAGGTTAAAACAGCACTTGCTAACCCCACAGTAATACATAAGTTAGTATTTGAAGTGACAGCAGTTAAAAAAGCTTTACTTGTTGTAGGTTGCTGATCCCATGTCTCCCCATCATTTGAAGTTATAACAACACCATCAAAACCTACTGCAACATAATGATTATTGCAGTACCCAACTCCATAAAGAAAGTAGGAGCTTCCAGCAGATTCATTAACCCACGAATGACCATCACTTGATATTAAGATACTGTTATCACCTACCGTAATAAATTTGCCATGACTATAGTTAACCCCATTCAACCCACAATCGAAACAGGTTGATTCTAAAACCCATGATTCACCATTATTAGAACTTAAAATATTTCCATCATTTCCTACTACCACATATAAACTTTCGCTTCCAGCAATACCAGTAAAAAGATAATTACCTCCAGATGATTCTTGTACCCATGACTCAGCATCACTAGACACCAAAACAGCACCTTCCCATCCAACGGCCACATATTTACCATTAGCATAGGTAACCGAAGTTAAAGTATCGTATTGGGTAGAATACCCTAAATATGTTGAATGCCAATTATTTAATCCATTTGATGAAGTTAAGATTAATTTACTCGATGTGCTCTCTCCAATATATGACCCAACAGCCACATATTTACCATTACCATAAGTAACCCCAAACAATTTCCCACTGATTTGGGGAGATTCAAAAGACCATGATATACCATCACTTGAATTAAAGATACCATAATCACCAACAGCTATAAATTTGTCACCATAAGTAATTGAATTAAAGTTATTTCCAATTGTAGCAATTTGAAATTGACCATCTATTAACCGCCCATTTATAAAAGATCCAGCAATTATAGTTTCTGGCACTACTGTAATTGTCTGTGACTCTGATTGATAGCCACTTGCACTAATTGAAATGACTGAATCACCAATACTTTCACCATTTATAATAACTTCACAGGAATTGGATTCCGTAGATAAAATACAGCTGGTTTTATTTAGAGCAACATTATTATTGTTTGAATTAATACTAACATTTACATTAGAGATTGAAGCACTATTAATTAAAGATATTGTAGCCGTTGTAGATTCAGTCACATCAATATTTGATTCACTAAAAATCAATTGTAAACTGCCACCAATACTACCACTGGGGCTTGATCCACTGTTACAACCAACCAGAACCCCAACTACTAAGTAAATCATGAGAAATTTGTATAATTTTTTAAGCATATGATGGAACCTTTAAAAATAAGTTTCAGCTACTAATATAAACTCAAGTACGATAGCCATTAATCTGAATTACTAAATAAAGTAGCTCTTAGTAAAATAAAACACGCCTATATTATATATCGTTAATTAAGATAAGTTGTAATTTTATAAAAAATTCTTTTTAACCCTTACTATAGCTTCAATTTATATCTTACTTTATATGCTATAATTCTTGGCTAGATTTATTAATCATAACATTAGTTCAAATATCATAAAATTAAATATGAATACTCAAGTAATACAAACATTTAAAAACCCTCCACCACTTAGCCTATATATCCATATACCATGGTGTATTAGAAAATGCCCATATTGTGATTTTAACTCACATAAAAGCCCCCAAAATTTACCTCAAGAATCTTATATTAAAGCTTTAGAGGCTGATTTAGAAAAAGCTTTACCACTAATTTGGGGACGAAGTATTAGATCAGTTTTTATAGGTGGCGGGACTCCAAGTTTATTTGATGGTGACAAAATTAATCAAATATTAACTATTGTAAGAAAACTCACTCATCTATCGCCAATAGCTGAGATTACTCTCGAAGCAAATCCTGGAACGGTGGATAGCTCACATATTAAAGATTATGCAAAATCAGGGGTTAATCGCATTTCAATTGGAGTTCAATCGTTTAACAACTCTCATCTAAAAAGTCTTGGCCGAGTCCATGACTCTGATAAGGCTGCAACAGCAATCAATATCGCCAAGCAACATATAGATAATATTAATATAGATCTAATGTATGGACTGCCAAACCAAAATCTAGATGAGTTATACGAAGATATTGAAATGGCGCTTAGTTTTAAACCTAATCACATTTCATACTATAATTTGACTATTGAACCTAATACAATTTTTGCGAGTCAAACACCAGACAATTTACCAGACAATGACTTATGCTATCAAATGCAAGATATTATTCAAAAAAAATTGACTCAAAACCATTATTACCAATATGAAGTATCAGCTTATGCAAGAAATTCTTTTCAATGCAGCCACAATCTTAACTATTGGCTATTTGGTGATTATTTAGGAATTGGTGCCGGAGCACACTCTAAGTTAACCATGCAAAACAAAATTATCCGTCAAGTTAGACAAAAGCATCCACAAACTTATATGGATAATACAATAAACAATAAACATATTATTGAAGAAAAAACAATTAGCCATAGTGAAACCCCTTTCGAGTTTGCTCTAAATAGCTTTCGCTTAACTGATGGGTTCTTAATTTCATCATTTGGTGAAACAACAGGTCTACCATTAAGTATAATAATGCCTAAACTGCTTAAAGCCTCAGATTTAGGATTTTTAGAGTTAAGCCATAATCGTGTTACTACAACACTTAAAGGTAAAAATTTTTTAAACGATTTATTAATGTTATTTTTAGAGGATTAAACTAAAATGCACAAGGAAATTATTAGTACTGATTTAGCACCTAAGCCGAGTGGC
>CALFYC010000180.1 GCA_937952895.1 uncultured Neisseriaceae bacterium | reverse complement strand
ATCCTTAATCTTAACAAAATCTAATACCACAAATAATGCCAAATCCTTTCATCAAAAACATGGATTTACCATTATTGATAAATCCAAATTACCCGTAATTATGAAGATGGCGCATTCGTGGAAAGGGCCCTAAAAACATAATAAAATTTAAATTTTATTACTATAAATATAGTTTATTTTATCCATAGATAAGAATGTTCACCATATATAACTACATATGAATTGCACCAAAAACTGCAGATTGTTTAGCAATCGATAAATTACTAAAATCACGCTGTAAATATGGTAAATATAAATTAGATAATCCGCCAAAAATAGTTATTGGTAGTTGATTATATGTAATGATCCGAACTATATTTTTTAATTCCGTAACCCCAGCCATAAGAATTCCACTTGCATAAATATCACAATCAACATAACTAACAAATGGTTCTACCAATTTGCCAAAATCCTTTGGACTAGCAGAAAGCAACCACGTAAAAAATGTATCTTTATCTGCACTAAATTGTTCTTTATATATAGATTCTAGCATCAGGCTCCATGGAATAATATTATCGATAGCTTTACAAATTAGCTTACATATTTCAAGCCCAATCCAAGCACCACCACCAATATCGCCTTGAGGAAACCCCCATCCACCAATACGGCTTTCTTGATTTCTTTTAATAGAATAACCCACAACTCCAGTACCACAAATTAGAATCGCACCATCAGAATCTGGATATGAACTTTTGTATGCCATATAGCAATCTGAAATAATTTTAAAATCAAGTTGCGGATATTTATTAGTTAGCATATTTTGTAATTTAATTCTATTATCAAAATCTGCAAAACCAGCTACTCCAACCATGGCTTTCATTTTAACACCATCAATTTTATTCTTTTCAATCAATTGATCAATCGATTGAGAGATTGATGAATAAGCTAGTTCCAAATTATTATGTATGTTACCGGGCCCATTAAATACTTCAGATATTATATTGTTATTGCCTAACAACACTCCATGGGTTTTAGTCCCCCCACTATCTATACCAATAACATATGACATATTTTTTACCTTAAAATTTTATAAAAATTAGTATTATTATAACATAGCCGAGAATTTTTAGTTTTAGTTTTATAAACCCTTTATTTAAATTTAAAGCCACTTAAATTCAAGTACAAACTGAAAAATGTAATTATTCGTTTAAGTTATTTTAAGGTAATGACTTAATTTGAATGACAACCATTTGATAATAAAATATAGATTTCTGAAACTGATACACTACCTATTTTAATGATAATTTAAAATATTTAGCATAAGATGATAAAATAATCAGTGTGATTTGTTAATAAGGAAATAATTAATGGCAGATATTAGAAAATTTGGGACTCATTATCCACAAATTGATAATAGTGCATTTATTGATGATAGTGCAGTAATTATTGGGCAAATATCTATTCATAAAAATGCTTCTATTTGGTGTAATGTTGTTGCACGAGGTGATGTAAGCCATATTGAAATTGGCGAAAATACCAATATTCAAGATTTAACCATGTTACATGTAACTCATTATAACCCAGGTAAATCAGATGAATATCCGTTAATTATAGGTAAGAATGTTACTGTTGGTCATAAATGTTGCTTACATGCATGCACCATTAAAGATAACGTTTTAGTTGGGATGGGAACCACTATTTTAGATAATAGTGTAATTGAATCTAATGTAATTATTGGTGCGGGTAGTATGGTTACTAGTAATAAAACTTTAGAGTCAGGCTACTTATATTTCGGAAATCCACTAAAGCAAATTAGACCACTTACTCAAGAAGAAATTGAGCACATTGCTTACTCTGCTAGGCATTATGTAAAACTTATGAATTTATATAAAGAATCACTTTAAAGATGCTTCCATTATATTTAAGAGATAAATTAATTGAAAAATTATTTATCATCATTGATGGAAAAACTTCACAAGGTGTAATGAATGATTTAGGTGAAGAAGTATTACCAAAAGGTAAAAAATTCACTAAAAAAATGTTACAAGCTGTAGAAGATTTTGCACATTTAACAAAAGGTCAGTGGTCTACAGATGAGCATACCAATGCAATGGTGAACGACTTAATTCACAACTACAAAATCAAATTGAACGATTTACAAGGTTGGTTAAGAAGAGAGAAATTTACAATTACTGTTGGAGATGAATTACCTTCAGGTATTTTAAAACTTGCTAAAGTTTACATCGCTAAGAAACGTAAATTAAAAGTAGGGGATAAAATGGCAGGACGTCACGGTAACAAAGGTATTGTTGCAAAAATCGTTCGTCATGAAGATATGCCTTTCTTAGAAGATGGAACACCAGTAGATATCGTATTGAATCCACTTGGGGTACCTTCTCGTATGAACATCGGTCAGATTTATGAAACGGTTTTAGGATGGGCAGGTCAAAAATTAGGTAGAAAATTTGCTACTCCAATTTTTGATGGTGCAACTTTAGATCAAATCAACGCTTTAACAGACGAAGCTGGAATTCCTCAATTCGGTCACACATATCTTTATGATGGTGGTACTGGAGAGCGTTTCCACCAAGCAGCAACTGTAGGGGTTATTTACATGTTGAAATTAGGTCACATGGTTGATGATAAAATGCACGCACGTTCTATCGGTCCATACTCATTAATTACGCAACAGCCTTTAGGAGGTAAAGCTCAATTTGGAGGTCAGCGTTTTGGAGAGATGGAGGTTTGGGCTCTTGAAGCATATGGTGCAT
>CALFYC010000179.1 GCA_937952895.1 uncultured Neisseriaceae bacterium | reverse complement strand
TATCCATCAACGCAATATCACCTACTAAATCCTTAGATTCTTCAACTGCAGAGCTAAAATTCAAAGCTCGATTTATAACATCATCGGATAAATAAAAACCTGTAGAAGAAAGTCTTGGATCAACGAAATCTGGCTCAGTAGGCTCAGTAAGAACTGCTTCATCACCATCATCCAAAACTGCATCTGTATATCCATCAAGTAATGATAATTGATATTTTGCTTTATCTAAATCATATTTTTCCCAGGCTTTTACTTCATCAGATTTATTATTTTTATAATCTTGATAAATGTAATCCCATTCATTTTGGTCAAACATAAATTGAGTAAGAGGGTGACCTAAGATAAAAACTACTTGATCTTTGGTAAGTCCAATTTTTAGTTGTGAAAACTCTTCTTGTGTAATATAATTCCCCTGTTGAACTTCCATCATATATGGAAAGTGCCATTCTGAAAGCTTAACTCCAGAGCAAGCACACAAAAAACAACAGGTAATATATAGCAAAATTTTGCGATAACGGAGCATATTATTCCTAATAGTTAATTAGTTAGGTCCATTATTTTACCTCTAAAAGGTGTTTTCGATCAGATTAAATTTAGTTGTTAAGAAAAGATGAATAAGAAATTGAATGTAAATACTGGATCTAAAGTTACTAAACATAAGATGGCTATTTTAAAGTTGTTTCAAACTTATAAACATTTAGATGCAACTAAAATTCATGCTTTATTAAATATTCATGAATCTTCAATTAGCATTGCTACAATTTATCGTATCTTATCGAATTTTGAGGCAAGTAAAGTAATTGTTAAACATAATTTTAATGAAGATCAAGCAGTATATGAATTAATATTACCTGATGAGCATCATGATCACTTAATTTGCACTAAATGTCATAAAGTTGTTGAATTTTTTAATAAAGAAATAGAAAACATTCAAGAACAAATTGCAAAAGAAAAAAAATTTAAGATTGAAAGTCATAATTTAAACTTATATGGGATTTGCGAAGATTGCCAAATAAAGTAATTAATATGTGTGATATAATCATTAACTGTTGTGTTTTTTATGATAAAAATTTTATTTGATAAAATATGCTTACCAAAAATTTAAACGATAATATTGTAACGGCGTGCAGAATATTAAATGTATTACTGATTTTATATTTTGCTATATTATCTGCGCATGTTGTATGGTGGGTTTTAAGCCCTACAGTACCTGAAGTATATTTAACCAAAGGTGGGGTAAAAACTTTTGATAACAGTGTAAAAAGTATTATTAATCGTATCCCATTTGGTGAAATTGTTGTGAAGGAATCTGCTGTAGCGGTTGTTAAAGATGATATTAAGTTAACTGGTGTATACCTAAATACATCTAAAGATAGTATAGCATTCTTAGAAGTTAATAAAAAGCCGATGATTGTTAAACTTGGTGATCAAATTGTTCCTGGAACATTTTTAAAATCAATTTATCCAGAAAGTATCGTTATTACACAAGATTCAAGTGATATAACAATGGGGTTAGACAAAGGTTCTGGTGGGAGTGGGGCTCCTGATAATAGTGGTCCAGTAGGGGCTTTTGGTAATCGAGGTGGTATTCAACAATCACAAACAAGTTATATTCCAGAAGATGCTCGTAATCAACAATCTAATTCTGGTAATATGCCGGGTAATGACAGATCTGAGCAAATGGAAGAAATGCGTGCTAGAAGAAAAAGAATGATTGAGGAATTTGCGGAAAGAGCTAGGGAAGAAAGTCCCAATAATGCTGACAGATAATATATAAAAGAATTTTAAAAGTGCGATAAACTATGAAAAATAATCAATTACTAAAAGTTCTAACTATCGGATTACTTGGTTTATACATTAAGATAGGTTATACTGTTGAATCTGGTAACCAAAATAAGTTTGTAGAAAGTGCAAGTAAAATATTTAAAACAAAGAAATCCTTTGAATCTTCAATTTCTAGTCCAGTTAAAAAAGTTGATTTAACTAAAAATGCCGAATCTTCATCAAAAAAAATGACTTTGAAACCTTATGTTCCAAATAAAGTACAGCAAAATTCGGATGGGTTTAGCAAACACCGTAATCGTGAAACTATTAATTCTAATAAAGTTGATCAAGATATAGATTCTAATATAGTTACAAATCAGAAATCTAATCCAGATTCTAGTCAAAACAATAATATTGACCCAAATAAAGTGGTCCTAAATTTTGAAAATGCTGATATTCAATCAGTAATAAAAGCAATTGGTAAATTATCTGGTAAAAACTTTGTAATTGATCCACGAGTTAAAGGAACAGTTAATATTGTTTCAGATCAGCCCGTTTCTAAATCGGATAGCTATAAAGTATTAGAAACTGCACTTAGAATGCAGGGTTTTGCTTGTGTTGAAGCTGATGGTGTAATAAAAGTTTTACCTGAAGTTGATGCAAAAACTTATGGAATGAGTACAATGAGTGGCCAAGTGGATACAAATAAAATGCTTGGAGATCAATTGGTGACTAAAGTATTTGTAATTGCCCATGGTTCAGCTACTCAATTAGCTAATGCATTAAGACCATTAATTGCACCTAACAATACAATTTCAGTATATACCTCAAGTAATGCGATTGTAATTACCGATTATTCAACGAATATGGCAAGAATTACAAAAGTATTGAATCAATTGACAACTAATAATGGACGTCCAATTGAACCATTAGTGATTACCTTAAAACATGCTATTGCAGCAGATGTTGCACAGTTATTACAGTCATATCAGGGAATTTCAAGTAGTGGTGGCGGAAGTAGTGGCGGTGGTGGTTATAATAGTGATGGTCCACCTGCATCAATAAGTGTTGAACCTGCAAGTAATTCAATTATTATTAGTTCACCAGTTCAAGAAAAAATTGATGAATTAAAAGCTTTGGTTTTAAAAATGGATCATGAAGCTGCAGATAGTAATAATAACTTACATGTTGTATATCTAAAAAATGCTGATGCTAATCATATTGCTGATGTGTTACGCACAATTGTATCAGGTCAAGAGAATCCTGATTTGGTGGCAAGTTCTAGCCAATATAAATTTACCAATGAGCCTGCATCAATTTTTGCATCAAGTGGTGGTGGTGGTGGAGCTAGTGGTAGTGGAGGGTTAGGTGGAGGCAGTGCTCCGGGTGGAACTTCTGCGGCTAGCCATAGTTCATCAAGCAGTAAAACAACTGGAAATAGTTCAAATCAAAAAGATGCACCTAAAGTATTGATTCAAGCCGAAGAGACGACAAATTCTTTAATTATTGAGGCAACTGCAAGCATTTGTGTTCCCCCGGCAAGGTAAAGTTTACCTGAATATGTGCTGGC
>CALFYC010000178.1 GCA_937952895.1 uncultured Neisseriaceae bacterium | reverse complement strand
CGACAAATACGAAGCGGCACTGGCAAAAGGCGGCACACTGGTGGTCAATAAATCCATGGTGGATCATAATCAACGCCGAGACGACATCCATGCACTTTTCGTTCCATGCAATGAGATCGCCGAAGGGATCGGTGACCGTAAACTGGTCAACATGGTGGCGGTTGGAGCCTTGCTTACTGCTCTGCCTGAAGTAAAACTTGAAGATGTGCCACCACAAGTTCGTGAAACACTAATGGCCTTGTTTGGTATTCGTAAGCATTAATTGTTATTAGCTCTAGAGGTAAAACTCTAGGGCTATAATCATTGAACAAAATATTGAAACCATTTAGAAGGTGTAAACATAATAAAATGCACTTCTATGTATCAGCCCAATAATATCGAGGGAATAAATGCTAAACACAACCTTTACTTTCACTTAATGAGAGGAAACCCTAGGGTTTCCTAGGAGATACAAAATGATTCTGGCAATGATGACAGTAGAAACAGAAGCTTTAACATTGGCAAAAAGCGCAGCAACGTATGTATCCAAAGTTCTTCATGGAAAAATGACTGAAGACGAAAATGGAAGTTTTGAGGTAACAACAGCGAAGGGGAATCGTGTTGTAATTACTGCTCAAACTGTCAACACATCGACGGTTGAAATGTTTAAGCTAAACAAAGGACGTATTAAAGCTTTTGAAGTAAATCCACGGGCGCATGAATATCTCATGCAACAATTAACCAGTGCTGCAACAAGGCATTGATGGAGTAACCATAATGCAAGCTAAACAAATGACACACGTTGATGTATTAGATCAAACGTCAAAATTTAGTGACCAAATCAAACAAATCTGCAAAGATTTAGGCGAAGTAACAAATCAGCATGAAAAACGTCAACAACATTTGAAAGGTACATTAAAAAATACAGTATTTCAAATGGCAACGTTGATATTCAGTGCAATAGAACATAAAGTAATTGCAGCAGATTCAACTGGCATTATCACTGGCAAAAGCATTTATCCAAATCCATTGGTAGATGAATATGCTGAATTATGGCGCGCCAAACAAGATCAAGCAAAATTGGCAGATATTTGTCAATTAAATGTCTTAAGTGGGCAAGCTGGTGGTAGCTTCACAAAAGCAACTGCTATCGGTGCAGATGGAACAGTTACAATCTTTGACCGCATTAAAGGCACTATGACAGTTATCTGGAATGGTGTTTCACATGCATTCAGTTGGTGTGTAAAACAAGCTATTGCGCTTAAAGATTGGCTTGTTATGAAAGCCAAAGAAGTATGGCGCTGGTTTGCAGGCTTCTTCAAAGGCAAAGGCAATAACGTTGTGTCTTTAGATGCTAAACGTAAAGAGCAAGAAGCAATTAAAGATGCAGAAAAGATTTCTGATGAAGAAATAGCGCAACCAATGCCAATCGCTGCATAATGGAAGTATTTGTAGATGCATGTCAGATGAGGAGAGGATTCCTCATCTGCTATACAAATAGATTTATGACCAATAAGGAAATTATATATTTACCTAATTGTACTAAATCACATTTAGCAGAAGAAGAAGCTATTAAATTAGCATCAAAAGCAGAAAATGTTGAAACAATATGGTCAGATTCCCAATCCGCAATAGACAAACTGTCTATTGCATATCCCAATATCCTTATAGAAAAAATACCGCGAGAAAATAACATCGCAAATCAGGTATTAGCAATCTATAAGGAACAATATCAGAGTAAATATCATGAACGAACAACAAAGCGGCGAACCAACCAACATCGTTAAAGTACGTGCAGCAAACAGCAATCCAAACCGTATCAACTTAGCAGTTTATACGCGTACAGATACAAACAATCCTTTGAAGCAAATGATTAGCTTCGAGAAAAACAAAAATGGCACAGTAGCTATGTATGCAACTGGTTTATGGACAATGCCATTAGACCGTTATCAAATCAAAGAACGTCCAATCTTCTTAAAAGTATTGGCCGATTCTAAAACAAATACAAAAGGCATGGTGCAAAACAGCACTTGGTCTCTATATGCAATGATGGCAAACTTTGCAAATTGGTTAAGGCCAAAAGCTGATAATGCTGATGTAATTATGCCTTTTAATAGTGCAATGGTTACTGGACATATCACTTCAACTTTAGTACCAACCTACAGCTTAAACAAGCAACACTACGGCATGTTTATGAAACACGCAATGGAATATTATAACGCCATTGCAAAAGAGCCAGTAGGTAGCCAAACATCTGTTGGATTAATTGCTAAATTGATGGAATTGCAAGATAAATATACAGCAATTGCATTAAAGTCGGGTGGTTTGCAAGAAAGCCAAGTGTTATATGTCGAACGTGATGGTTTCATGCCAATGTTATCATTGCACAAAGGTATGCACAGTGCTTCAAATAAACTGTTAAACATCGACACATATTTGAAAGCAGAACATACCAATTTGCCAATCTCTTTTCCATCACACACCAATACTTGCGCAGCCTACGTTGTTGTTGATATGGGCACACAAAGTGGTGAATCCTCAAATGGTAAATTGCTAAAGTATGGCGTTAATGATTTGCCAAGCGATACTGGCGGAACACGTAAGCGTTTTATGCGTGAAGGCATTATGAGTGATGGCCAAGGTAATGAGCAACGTATTACCATTGAACTTGTGAATGCAAGCTATGGTGATGGTGGCCGCGCACAAGCAATTGAAGACATTCTTAAACTTAACAATCACATTGTTGTTTATGGTCAATTAACTGCTTATGCAATGTATGGCGACCGAGAAAGTATGGCTAATAAATTTAGTATCACAATTGACCAATGGTGGGTTAACAATCAAGTTAATCAATCGACAATTGTTGATAATGGATTTACTGTCGAAACTGACATGTTTGCCATTACACAAGAAGTCAAATATGAACCAGTACTCGATGACTTGGGTAATCCAATGTTAAACGAAGATGGCACACCAATGATGAAAGAAGTTGTAACACCACAAAGCGACGAAGCAATTAACGCTCTGTTGAATACCGACTTATCAGCAATCATTGGCGCAGATAAACGTCCTCGCGCACCAGTAGCACCTGCGGTTAATCCACCAATTCCAGCATTTCCTGGCATTGATGACATTAATTACAATACAGGCGAAGATGACGATTTACCTTTCTGATGTGTAAACATTAAACAAAAAAACTATATGGTCTCAAAAGTAAAATCTTGAGGCCATTTAGTCTAACAAAAGGAAAAAATCAACATGTTACCGATAATTGTATTATCGAGTTTCTTTGTTGCATTTGAACTCCTAAGTGTCTTAGGTAAATTTAGCCCAAAATGGTTAAAACGTGCTTTAGGATATGAATGGATATTCGATTTAGCTATGTCATTTGGTTTAATGATATGGTTTGCAACAACTGGCTCAATTATGGGCATCATTATTTCCGCAGTTTCAGGTTTTATATTTAGTGTTGTATTGTATGCAGCAAAACACATGATTGGTTATCAAAAACTTGAAAAAGTGAATGGTAAACTTACATGGGTTGAGCACGAAGGAAATTGGTCGTGGAATGGAGCTGGTAGCATAATGAACAAAATTGGCAGAGGTATTGTCAAAGCGTTCAAAGGGTTATTTGCTGGATTCACGGAGGCAAAAAATGCACCAAAGTCAATCGCATAAACAAGTAGGCATGCTTACAATTATGTATTCTTGCATAGTAATAGGCGTGTCAAAAGTAACAACATTTGTATATGACTGTTATCTGTTTATCAAAAGCTACTTTAAATTTTTGTATCAAAGCTTAACAACCATCTATTCATATATGGAATGGGGTTCAATATGGGCTGGTATAAAATTAATGGCAGCTTCCACAATCATATGCTGGAAATTAGCTTCAGATGAAATAAAGATGATAAAGGCCAATCGTCAACGCGTCATCGAAGAAAATATCCGCTTACAAGCCCCAGAGGGCTTCTTCCAACAAGCCAAATACAATCTCGTAATGGCTAATTTCTAAGAGTACAAAATCATGAACACGAACGAAGTACAAGCTCCAAAAAATCCAGGCGTAATCTCTATGATTGCAAGCGGTATGTTCTGTAACAGCGAAGGTAAAATTAGCGTTGTTAAATGTTTGGTTGTAGCAGTGGTAATAGCAGCAATTGCAATGGTTCCACACATCTTAATTAGCTTAATGGCAATGGTGGTTGGAGGCGTCGTCTTATACTGGATTGCAGCAGGTTTATCACGACATCCAGCAGTTGCAGAACTGTTAGCAAGTGCAAAACAAGCCAAAGCTAATAGCGAGATGACAAATGCAAACACAAACGCAGCCTAATTTGGCACAACGCACATTAGCAAAAACAGGCGGTTTTCTGAAAAAAGCTTATCATTTAGCATTATGCGATGAAAATGGCGATGTTTCAGTGGCCAAATGTCTAGTTACTGTTGCGGCAATTGCATATATTGCATTGGTGAATCCTTGGCTGCTATTAGCAGGTTTGGAATTACTGGTAATCTTTTCAGTATTGTGGTTCATCTTTAAGCTTGCATTAGGTAAAGACCCTGTTACTGAAAATGGTAATGCCACTAGCTAAAGCTAGTGGGGTTGCTACTTCGGGCGGTCGCAAACTTCGTTTGCTTCCGCCTGTAATTCCGCCCTTCATAGCAACCATTGAATAAAAACAGCACTTTGGGTTAATTGGATTACCAGATGATTGCAGTTTGATTTGAATACACAATTAAATAAAAACATAAAACAAAAAAACTAGACATGACAAGTTGGCACTTAAAAGCCAAAAGCACAAAACAACTCTGCACAACAAAAGGATAGAGGCATAAATGAACTCAGTAACAATGATGAAACCACAACAAGTGGCGCGGATTTCTGAAACATTAACAGCGCAAGAAGCGCTTGAAGTATTA
>CALFYC010000177.1 GCA_937952895.1 uncultured Neisseriaceae bacterium | reverse complement strand
CACATAAAAAGAGCTACTAAACCTCTATTTAGTTACGAACTATTACCCCCACCTAAAGGCTCTAGTATTCAATCAATCCTAAATATTGTAGAAAAACTAAAACCATTTAATCCACCATGGATTAATGTAACCTCTCATGCCTCGTCCTTAATTTATGAAGAAGATAGTAACGGGCTACTTCGTAAAAAAATATATAAAAAGCGGCCAGGAACCATTAGTGTATGTGGTTTAATTCAAAACAAATTTGAGATCGATGCTGTTGCACACATTTTATGTCAAGGATTTTCTAAAGAAGAAACTGAAAATACTCTAATTGAATTAAATTATTTAGGTATCGAAAACATTATGGCATTAAAAGGTGATAATTTAAATTATAATAAAGATATTGCTAAAGAAAAATCAGTTAATAATTACGCAAACGAATTAGTTAATCAAGTGAAGAATATGCAAACTGGTCATTTTATGGATAATACTATATATGAACCATTAAATTTCTCCATAGGGGTTGCGGCATATCCAGAAAAACACATTGAAGCAGCTAATTTAGAAGAAGATTTACTTTATTTAAAGCAAAAAGTGGATTTAGGGGCTGATTATATTGTTACACAAATGTTTTTTGATAACCAAAAATTTTATGATTTTGTAGCTAAGTGTAGAGATATTGGAATTAATGTTCCAATTATTCCAGGACTTAAAGTTTTAAAATCCGCAAAGCAATTACATACCTTACCTAAATTATTTAATATCGATTTGCCTATAGAATTAGTCAATCAAATAAAATCCAACCCCAATAATGCAGCACAAATTGGAACGCTATGGGCACAAGCACAAGTAAAAGATTTATTATCAAATAACGTTCCTGTAGTTCATTTCTTTTTAATGAATGATGTAGACAATGTTATTGAAATTATTAAACATTATAGTTAAAAAGGAATCTTTTGAATGTTAACTTTATCGCCATTAATTAGCGAGTTAAGCTCTATTTTAAATCAACGAATTATGTTTCTTGATGGTGCAATGGGAACAGTAATTCAAAGTTACCAACTAACAGAAAATGATTATCGCGGAAATTTATTTAAAGATCACCCCAAATCACTAAAAGGTAATAATGAATTACTCGTGCTGACTCGGCCTGATATAATTACACAAATTCATTTAGATTACTTAAATGCTGGTTCAGACATAATTGAAACAAACACCTTTTCAGCCAATCGTATTTCACAAAAAGATTATGATTTAAGCCATCTAGTGCCAGAATTAAATTTAGCTGCAGTTAAGTTAGCTAAAGATGCATGTCACCAAGTTATGGAAAATAATCCAAAACGCAAATGTTATGTTGCAGGGAGTATTGGCCCAACTAATATAACGTTATCGATTTCCCCTGATGTAAATAATCCAGAATTTAGAAGCCATAGCTTTGATGAATTAAGTGAGGTCTATTATGAACAAGCTAAATTTCTGGTAGATGCTGGATGTGATCTATTGCTAGTGGAGACAGTTTTTGACACGTTAAATCTAAAAGCTGCGATTCATGGCATTAAGCGCTTAGAAACCGCAAATAATATTAAATATCCAATTATTTTATCAGTAACTATTACAGATTTATCTGGCCGCACTTTATCTGGACAAACCATCGAAGCATTTTATTATTCAATTGCATATGCTAAACCTTTAGCTGTTGGAATAAATTGTGCACTTGGGGCTAAAGATATGTTTGAATATATTAAATCACTTGGTAAAATTGCCAATTGCTATCTAAGTTGCTACCCTAATGCAGGACTCCCTAACCCATTAAGTGTAACTGGTTATGATGAAACTGCAAATACAACATCAGATCATTTATTAGATCTAGCAAGTAATGGGGGGCTTAATTTAATTGGTGGATGTTGTGGAACAACCCCAGAACATATTAAGGCAATTTATAATAAATTACAACATATTCCTCCAAGAGTAATTCCAAAATCAATAAAAGCAACTTATCTAGCTGGTTTAGAGCCCTTAATTATAAAAAACCAATCCGATTTAAAACAACTGTACATGGTAGGCGAGCGCACAAACATTACGGGTTCTCCAACTTTTGCAAAATTGATTAAAAATAATGATTTTATGGGCGCCCTAAATATTGCGAAACAGCAAGTAAATAATGGTGCCAATATTATTGATATTAATTTTGATGAAGGCTTATTAGATAGTAAAGCCTGCATGATCCATTTTTTAAATCTAATTGCAACTGAACCGGACATTTGTCGTATTCCAATCATGCTTGATTCTTCAAAATTTGAAGTTTTAGAGGCTGGATTAAAAATAGTTCAAGGTAAAGCAATTGTAAATTCAATTTCCCTTAAAGAGGGTGAAGAAGAATTTCTAAAACAAGCACAAATTATTCAAAATTATGGTGCTGCAGTTGTAGTTATGGCATTTGATGAATCAGGACAAGCCGTTAATCTTAATGATAAAATAAGAATCTGCAAACGTGCCTATACCCTCCTTACCCAAAAACTGAATTTTGATCCAAGTGATATTATTTTTGATCCAAATATTTTAACTATTGCAACTGGCATTGAAGAACATAATGACTATGCAAAAAATTTTATTTTAGCCCTAGCCGAAATTAAACAAGAATGTCCTTATGCTTTAACTTCAGGCGGAGTCTCTAACTTATCTTTTGCATTTCGTGGTAATAATAAAATTCGTGAAGCAATGCATTCTGTATTTTTATATCATGCCATTAAACATGGCCTCGATATGGCAATTGTAAATGCTGGAATGTTAACTATTTATGATGATATTGATCCTATTTTACGAGATGCTTGCGAAGCTGTTATCTGGAATACGGAGAATGAAGCTTCAGAAAAATTGTTAGCTTTAGCAGAAAATTATAAAGAAATTAAAGAAGAAAATATTTTAATTGAAGAATGGCGTAATTTAAATCTTGAAGAAAGAATCACCTATTCATTAGTCAAAGGGATTGATAATTACATTGAGTTAGATACACAAAATGCATATGACAAATATAAAAAGCCATTAACTGTAATCGAAAAACCATTAATGGATGGAATGAAAGAAGTCGGGCGGTTATTTGGTGAAGGTAAAATGTTTTTACCTCAAGTAGTCAAATCAGCTCGAGTCATGAAAAAAGCAGTTGCCTATTTACAGCCTTTTATGGAAAAAGATTTAGCAAATAACAACGAGACATCTCAAAAAGTATTTGTAATTGCAACAGTTAAGGGTGATGTACATGATATCGGTAAAAATATTGTAGCTCTTGTTTTAAGATGTAATGGTTATAAAGTAATTGATTTAGGAGTTATGGTTAATTGTGATACTATAATTAAGACAGCAGTTGAACATAATGCCACATTTATTGGGTTAAGTGGACTAATTACCCCATCATTAGATGAAATGATCTATAATATGGAACAATTTAATCATGCAAATTTATCAATTCCAGTTCTAATAGGTGGTGCAACAACCTCAAAACTACACACGGCAGTAAAGATTGCGCCTATATATAAAGGATCGGTTGTTCATGTTAATGACGCATCATTAGTTGCTGAAGTATGTACTAATCTTCTAAGTGAAAATAAGCAACAATATATTGACAACATAAAAAATCTTTATACAAAATTACGTGAAGATCATTTAAATTTACAAAATCAACCAAAAACAATTAGTTACAGTAAAGCTAAAACCCAAGGATTTGATACAGATTGGACCAATATCGATATTGCAGTTCCAAAAAAGCTTGGTGTTCACTTAATTAATATTGATTTAAAAGAACTCATCCCATATATTGATTGGTCACCATTATTTTGGGCATGGGGATTTAAAGGCCTGTATCCTAAAATTCTTAACCATGAAACGTATGGAAATGAATGCCTGACAATTTATAATGAAGCAAAGCAGATTCTAGAAAATATTTTACTTAAGGCTACATTAAACCCTAAGGCAATCGTTGGATGGTGGCAATCTTATAGTGATGGTGATGATGTAATCATTAATGTTTCAGATAAACCCGTTAGGTTATGTTTTTTACGCCAACAAGGTGAATATAAGGTTAATCATTGTTTAGCTGATTATATTGCCCCAAAATCAAGTAATAAAGTAGATTATTTGGGTGCATTTATTGTCACCATGGGATCTGAAATTGACAAATTAGCTAAAACTTATGAAGAGAATGGTGATGACTATACAGCAATCATGATTAAAGCACTTGGTGATCGACTAGTTGAAGCTATGGCTGAATATGTACATAAACAAATGCGAATTTGGTGTAATTATGGCAAAATTGAAAAATTAACTAATGAAGACTTAATCTATGAACGTTATCGTGGTATCCGGCCAGCACCTGGATATCCTGCTTGCCCAGATCATACTGAAAAAGAAAAACTGTGGCAAATTCTTGAAGGTGAAAAGCATACCAAAGCAATCTTAACTGAAAATTTTGCCATGTACCCAGCTAGCACTATTTCAGGATACTATTTTAATCACCCAGAGAGTAAATATTTTGCTCTGGGTAAAATTGGCTATGATCAAGTAATCGATTATGCAAAACGTAAAGAAATGGAAATAGCTGAAATTGAGAAATGGCTATCACCAAATTTAGAATACATGTAAAAATAGCTATTGGTACTAAATTGCGATTAATGATAACCAACAAAATCAACGTGATCATTTTTATATGCTAAAGAATATAATGATTCAGTAGCCACATAAATATTTTTAACCCGGCATAGAGTATAATCTAACTTGATTTTTTTAAATATATTATTGTCTTGTAATGGCTTAAATACCTCAATTTATTGTGTAAATAATTTGCACCTACAACTTATAACAATTCAGCCACTATAATAAAGTGTCTACAGTCATCTATAAATGCTAATAATAAGTTCTTATTTTCCAATACAAAACTTACTAAAAATTTTACCAAGTAAATCATCAGAACTAAAATTTCCAGTAATTTCAGATAATTTATTATGTGAATAACGTAATTCTTCGGCTAATAGCTCTAAATTAGTCCAGTTTTTAAAAGCATTATCAATATGCTCTACCGATAATTTTAATGCATTAACATGGCGAGTTCTTGCTGTAAATACATCATGATTACGATTATCAAAATGCACCATAGATAAAATTTCATTACGCAGTTCTTCAATACCAAGTCCAGATTTTGCAGAAATATAAACATTTAATTGTTTTTGGCTTCTTTCAACTTTTGCAGTTAATTTAACTAAATCAATCTTATTATGTACAAAGATTCTTGGCATATCTTTGGGTAATTTTTTAATTATTTGACTATCTTCCTCAGTAATTCCAATAGTTTCATCAATTAGAATCAAGCATAGATCTGCGCTTTTAATAGCATTCTGTGTCCGTTCAATTCCGATTTCTTCAATTGGATTTTCAGTCTTTCTAATGCCTGCTGTATCAATTATATTAAACGCAATACCATCAATAATAATTTTCTCTTTTATGACATCTCTTGTGGTTCCCTCAATATCTGAAACTATAGCAACATCTTCACTTGCTAATACATTTAACAAACTTGATTTGCCAACATTTGGGCGACCAATAATAACAATATTTGCTCCATTATTAAGAATAACCCCATCTTGCGCACTTTTTAATAATCTATGAAAATCATGATGGATTAGCTCAAGCTTTTCTTTAATTTTAGCCTGCGCAATCAATTCAAGATCTTCTTCTGGAAAATCTATAGCGGCTTCAATAAACATTCTAAGATTAATTAACTGCTCTTTTATTTCTTCAATATATTTAGAAAAAGCCCCCTTAAGTGATCTTAGCGCACTTTTAGCCGCGGATTCACTCTCTGCATTAATTAAATCAATTATACTTTCAGCTTGAATTAAATCAATTTTACCATTTAAATACGCACGCTTACTAAATTCGCCAGCTTCTGCAAGCCTTGCACCTAAGAATAAACATTGATTCACTAACATATTTAAAATCACAGGATTTCCATGGGCATGAAGCTCCAAAACATCTTCCCCAGTAAAAGAATGTGGACCTTTGAAATATAAAGCAATTCCATTATCTAAAACTTCCGCGTCGGTATTAAAAAAGTCAGTATGTAATGCAATACGTGGAATTAAATTATCTTTCTTTAAAATATTTTTTGCAATTTCAAGAGCTTTATTGCCCGATATGCGAACAATTCCAACCCCACCATGACCACGTGCAGTAGTAACCGCAACTATTGTATCTTGATTCAAAACCATATTCCTTTATAAAGTGGATGAGATAATTGAAATTCACACAAGCATTTTAGCACAAAATCAAAAATTTCAAGTTTAGATTTGCATATAAGAATACTTATACTAAAACACTTTATCAGCTATAATATAGCCTAAATAATCTTAGATAAAGCTTAAGATATGAATAATACCATAGTATCCAATCAAGTCACTACTAATAAAAAACCAATGCTTCAATTTAATAAAAATGCTAGTCAATATGAAATAAGACGCAAATTCACCTACCCTGAATCTTTATTTATAAAGCTTGCTCAAGCGTGTAGTAAACACGATCTAGCTCTTGATATTGGCTGTGGTAATGGAGTCTCATCTGATCGATTAACAAAATATTTTAGGCACGTTCATGCTTCTGATATTGGGGATAATCTAATTGCAAATGCAAAGATTAATTACCCCACAATCAATTTTAGTGTAAGTAGTGCTGAAAATTTTATTAATAGTAATAAATATGATTTAATTACCAGTGCTTGTTCATTTTATTGGATGGATCGGAAACAAGTTCTGTCTAATATTAAAACAATGCTCGTTAAAGATGGTGTATTTTGCGCATATAAATATGATACTCCCATCATTTATGGACCAATTCGTGATTTAATTAATTATGAATTTGCAACAAAATGGGCAAAATATCGTGACTCACGCTTACTGGAATATGATAATACTATCGAGCTTATTGAAGAAACAAAAATATTTAATCATGTAGAACAATTTATTGAACCTAATCTTTTAGATTTAACGCCAGAAGAAATTGCTTTAGTATTTTTATCGACTAGTTATGTAACAAGTTATATTGAAAATACTGGGGATCAAGATTACCCTCTTTGGTTAGTTGAACAGTGTAAACAACTTCATCAAAATAAACCAGAAAGAGTTAAAGTCAGATCAGATATTTATGGATATATGGCAGTTGGTCTTAAATAGTTAAATACTAATTAAGATTTTTTAAATCTAGTTTGCTAGTAATCCAAACCCCAAGTAGTGCAACGACTGAAATTGCATAAAATCCATATTGAAACACTTCAATTGACAAACTTTTTGTAATCATTAAATTTGAATCAACCTGTTTTAAATATAATCCAAGTGAAATTAATAACGAAGAAATTGCAACCCCTAAACTAATTGAAATCTGGCGACAAATATTAAAAATACCATTAATCTCGCCAACTTCAGATTTATCAAAATTAATAACACTCAATACCTGGATTGGAACCCCACAAAGCCCACTAAAAAGTCCACGGATTAAAAATATCCCCAATCCAAACCAGATAAAAGTTACACTATTGACTAGCATTATAAGTGGGCTTAAAACGGCGATACCTAAAAGTCCAATAATAATTGGTAATTGGGGATTATAACGATTAAATAGGCGCACTGAATAACGACTAATTAGAATAGCCCCAACTGCCTGCATTCCCATCATAAGACCGGCTAATGAAGCTATAAAACCAACCCCCATTTGCAAAAACATTCCAATTAAAAAAATTGCCCCAAAATGACAAAACTGAAAACATAGTTGCACTAAATTAGCCTTGATAAAAATTGAATTTTTAAAATAATCTAAGTTAATTAAAGGGTATTTAATTTTCTTTTCAACTTGAATAAATAACCAAGATAATGGCAGTAAAGCTAATATCTCTATTATCACAATTAATGATAAACCAGATCTGCCTACTTGTGATAAGCAATAGAAAATTATTAATAAAATTAGTGCTAATAAAATAAACCCTAATTTATCTAGTGGATATTTAAATTTATAATTATTATCAGCCCTTAGATAAATCCATGAATAGCAAGCAGTAAATAAACAAATTGGGCCTGAACAAACAAAAACAGATTTCCACCCAAATATATCTAGAATAATTCCGCCAAAAAATGGCGCAACAGCTGGAGCGATTAAACTTGGAATAAACATGAAACTAGTAATACTTGCATATTCTGACTTATCATATAAACGATAAATAATCGTCATCCCAACAGGAATTAAAACTCCTCCGCCAATTCCTTGCAAAAAGCGTAAAATTATTAATTGATTTAAGCTATTTGCAAATATAGATAAAGTTGAACCTAAACCAAAGACACACATAGCTAAAACGTAAATTATTTTTGTCCCATACTTATTACTTAGCCAATTACCAAGTGGGATTGAAATTGCTAAAGCTAAAAGAAAAGCTAAACTAATCCAATCGGTAACAATTATTGGCACTCCAAAATACTTAGCAACTGTGGGTAAAGTAATATTAACAATAGTTAAATCTAATCGATCAAGAAATAACACGATTGAATAAGTAATAGCAATAGTATTTCTATACCTTGAATAATTCATAATGATAATGAACTTTAATACTAACAATTGTTTAATTTGTAAAATATTCTGAGATTATAGCAAAAAAATACTATCTTAGAAAATGAATATAATACTTTTATTAAATTATATGGGAACTATATTACTAAAATGTCACTAATCTAGTTTAATCTGAATTTGAACCATATCTCTAAAATATTTTACCACCGATTCAATTAATATTTCATTTATAATATAAAAAAGTGTAAATCCATATAGCAGAATAAAGTTGGGGCTCTAGACAAATAAGACAACTTGAGGTATAATAGCTTATTAGGTTTTGAGGTATAAAAAAATTAATTATATTTCAATGTGTTCTAGTTGTAGGCTTATTTTTTTAAAGAGCTAATCATGAAAAATTTAACAATATTCTGTAAGGACTTTGAATTAACTGATGCTATTAAAAACTATTTAGAGGAAAAATTGTTTTCTCTCAATAAATACTTACATCTTGAAGATGGAGAAGCAAGCTTTAATGTGCGTCTAGGTAAAACTTCAAACAGTCACAATCATGGGAAAATATTTTATGCTGAAGTAAGCATTCATACGCCAGAAAAAAACTATGGTGGTAGAATTGAGGCAGAAGATATTTATGTAGCTATTGACTTATTAAAGGATGAACTTGCTGGCAATATCACTCATTATAAAGACAAATCAAGAACTTTAGCTAAAAAGGAAGCGCAGGAGTTTAAAAGTCAAATACGCAGTTCACTAGATGATTAATATATTATAGAAAATGGCCTACTTAAATGTGGGCCATTTTTATTTAACGTAACCTTATATGCAAATCAAGCAACTTATACTTACCCAAAAAGCAAAACCAACTTCATTAAACATAAATTATTTAATAATTTACACATCTTAGGATTTAGCATGAAACTTATTACATTAAATATTTGGGGTGGGCATGTTTATCATCCTTTGCTAGAATTTATAAAATTAAATAAATCAGTTGATATTTTCTGTTTTCAAGAAGTATATTCTAATGCTAGTTATAAAACATCTACTGATGAGCGTAGCGTTAGTTTAAATATCTTTTCTGAATTGCAAGACATTTTAACTGAGCATAATGGCTTTTTTGTCCCAGCAATTGAGAACATTTATGGAATATGTGTTTTTATTAAAAAAGACATTGAAATTATAGAACAAGGCAGCACATTAATTCATGATAATCCTGAATATACTGGAATTGGACCGACACATCCAAGAGTATTACAGTGGTTAAAATGTAAAATCAACGATCAACTATATACAATTATCAACATACATGGGCTATGGAATGGTAAAGGTAAAACAGATACTTCTGAACGCATCATTCAATCACAGAGAATTCGTGCATTTATTGATAGTGTGACAAATACAAAAATAGTTTGTGGAGATTTTAATTTGAGACCAGATACTGAGAGTTTAGCAATTATTGAAAAAGGTCTAATTAATTTAATTAAACAATATAATATAACCTCAACTAGAACTAGCTTTTATAATAAAGAGGAGAAATTTGCTGATTATATTCTTACTTCACCGGAAATTAAAATCAACGACTTTAAGGTATTAAAAGATGAAGTATCGGATCACTCTCCATTACTATTGGACTTTGGTTGTTGATGATGGTTTTAATGCAACTGGAAAATTAGAATTATCTAAACGATAGATATCATTTCTAAATTGTAATACCCCACTTTCATCTACCCAGTTTGTAAAATAAACAATATAGATATTTATGGGGTTTGGTAATTGCACTGTCTTCATCTTAGCCGTATCAATAATCGATTCAATCTTTTTCTGATCCCAACCATCTTTATTATTAAGTAAATTTAAAGCTAATGCTATAGGGTCAGCAATTCTAATACAACCATGGCTTAAATCACGTCTGGATCCATCAAATAATTCAGGTGATAACGTATAATGTAAGTAGATTCCGCAGTTATTGGGAAATACAAACTTCATTGTTCCAAGAGCATTGTCAGGACCTGGCTCTTGTCTAAATTTATATTTAAAATTACTTGTTTCAACATCAGCCCAATCTATAGTCTTTGGATCAATTTCACTTTTTGAATCTGAAAGGCTTTTAAAAACTTTAATTTTATTATCTTCTAGAATTAATGGATCTTGTTTAACTTCTAAAAGCAACTCTTTAGCGATACTATCGGGAACGTACCAATATGGATTTATTTCAAAATAGCTAATCTTACTTGTAACAACACAA
This sequence comes from uncultured Neisseriaceae bacterium, assembly GCA_937952895.1. GTDB lineage: Bacteria > Pseudomonadota > Gammaproteobacteria > Burkholderiales > UBA11063 > Aquella. Next base: position 21,525 of record CALFYC010000177.1, on the reverse strand, counting down.
CTTTGTTTGCCACCTTTACCAACCACAACGGGCATACCTAATTTTGACTCTCCATTTTCAAAAACTGTCAAATAGTAATGTGGAATATTGATATATATGTATTTATCACCCATATTATTGGGTAATACACGCATTCTATCCATATTTAATTCAATTTGGCGAATTACTTTATTAACTGGAACATTTAATGCTGCAAGAGTAGCTTTGTTCACAGTACCAGAACTTTCAAGTCCGTGATCTAATTGGAATGCAATAACAGCATCTTTTAATTGTTCATTAAATTGGCCAAATTCAGAATCAGGAATATCACCAAGTTCTCCAGTAATTGCTAGACGATTTTGTAATAATTTAACACGATAACCACTTGACTTTAACTTTAAAACATCTCCATCTGGAATTTTGTCCCAACCGCCATCCTCATCAATTTTTTGATAAAAATCTAATGCATCTTTTAAATCTGAATATCCTTGATATTTAGGGTCTAGACTTGCTAAACTATTTACAAAATTTCCTGAATGTAATGATGTTACTAATAATGCTTTAAGATCAAATGGACGCTTAGTTACAGTCCAGCTTGGATGAGCTGCTTTTACGTTAATTTTACCATAAGCTAAATCTGATGCATATAAAAAGAATGCATCGGTTAGAGTTAATTCGAATGAAACTAATTTATCAATTCCTACCGCCTCATTCTTACTATGCTTTTTTTCAATTTCACTAAGCATGGCATTAATTTGGTCTAAATGATAACTCTGTGGGTTTAAACCTTCAGTATAAGATAATCTTAAAGCAGAAATAAATTTGGTCGCATTTAAATTGGGCTGACCATTTTTAATCCAAATTGGCGAAAATTTATTGGTAACATAAAACTCTTTAACTAATGAAGAACCACAAACGGTTTGATCAAAACAAGTAATTTTACTAGCAGATGATGACTTTAGGCGAACCTCTAATGGATTTGTTTGAATTTGAGGCATTGAATAACTAAATTTCGGAATAAAAAATAAGCATAAAAATACTAACGATATATATTTGTTCATGTATCTAACCCATCATCTATAGCGGTTTAAATTATTAATTAAATATTGCAAAGGCGTACATTATAATATAAAACTAAATATATACGTATTAAAAAAGCTGGGGCTTACTCCCAGCTAAAAAATTTAAATAATAATAAACTTCATAGCCCATTATTATTCATGGCTTGTTTAAATGCATTGGTAAAATACATAGGTCCATAAGACATTGCGGTTGATGCAGTATTACATTCAGGTGATGCCCAAGATTGCATTGTTGCACAAGCAATATCACGATCTAAAGACCAAAAATGTATTCCAACAATTCCTAAAGCTTTAACTTGTTCTGTCATATAAGTAACGTCACTTGCACCAAAAACCTCATCTCTAACATCATTATCTCCAATCATTGGAGTTAATTCAATTTTATTATAAGCTATTCCATAGCTTTGGCTAAAGTTTTTCGCAGCTTGAATTGCGGTTTTTCCCATATCACAGAGTGATCCACTTAATACGCAAACATAGCTAGATGGAGCACCATAATCCATTACCATTAAATTAACATAGAAATTTAATCCAGACTGTTTAGCTAGATTAATTACATTATTACCAGTTGCATTTAAGCTTGCTCCATCAGTTCCACCGAGAGTTGCCAAGGTAAAACTAATTCTTAAATTTGGATATTTTTGTTGGATATATTTCAATTCATTAATTAATGAATTTAATTCTGAAGTAGTTTGCCCTGCTTCGATATCAAAATCTAACCCAACTAAGTATGGTGAATTATATCGATTCATAAATGTATCCATTCCTGTGTGACTAGAACAAGTGAATTTTCCAGCAGCCCCACCAGTTGATACAATATATTTTTGTTTAGCCGATTCAAAAATTGCTTTATTTGCTTGCGCAAATTGTGCAGCATCCATACCTGCCCAAGTTTCTGACCCGCATTCACCAGTTGCAAATGCCCAAGTTACAGTGTTAATTGCACCATATTTTGCATTACTTTGTAATGATTGAAGTAATGGAATAATTGAGCCATTTGAACTACCAACTTTAGTTGACATAATAAGCGTATTCCAGTTTGCATTGATACCTGCATCTTTATATGGTCCATAGTTAAACTCAGTTTGCACTCCTCCTGCTACAAATTTAATATCAATTTTCATACCTGATAAAATCTTATAAGTTGCAGGAGTAATTGCCAAATATTTTCCAGAAACACTTGGAGTAACATTTAGTGTTACATTATCATTGATTAACAATTTAACATTTGTATCACCATTTATAAGAGCAAGTGATTTAAATTGATATAATTGTCCACTATAATTATCGGTTAAAACTATATTAGCTTTCTCACCGGATGCGAGACCTTCAACATGAATTTTCACATCTCCTATATCTGTGGACACATGTTTAATTAAGCTAATTGTGCCGTAGTTATTATTCTTACCTGCTTCAACATTAATAGCATACGATAATGGTTTATAGAAAATTCCATTTAAAGAATCTGCAATACCATATGAAGCTAATTTATATGAACCTGCAACAATATTATTAATTAATGCTGTCTGATTATATTGAGCGTCAACTGTTGCAGTTTGTTGTAATTGGCTATTTAGTAACATAATATTAATTGTAGAATCTATTATATCACTAGGCTTCGCTATTACAAAAGCAATATTACCTTTAGTTGGTGGCAATAGAATAAATGAAGCACTTTCATTAATCGTTCCCCCAGAAACTAAATTAATTGTATTTGGCCCTTTAAATTGAATATTTTCTGTTAAGGATGATGATGCCACCGATATTAGATATGAACCGGGTAATAAATTAGGGACACTATAATTAATAATCCGATTTACTTTAGCATTTGTAATTGTATCAATAACTGAACTAAATTGACCATTTTGACCGCTTAAAACAATTGGAATATTACATGTTATAGATCCTACACAAGTACTAGTTAAATTAGTAGTATCTAGTTTTAAATTAATTGTACCAGGATTAATTGGCGTAACAGTATCTGATAAACTAGCTGTTAAGCCATTTGGTGCAATGCCTCCTGTATTATAACCAAATGAAACTGTTGCTTCTTTCCCAGATTGTAAGAAACCTGAAGTATTTATTACTAACAAAATTGCGGCACGACCAGAGCTATTTTGATAGTTACTTGAACTTACCGTAGTAGGTGCCCAATAGATTGGTGGAGGGAAATAAAGCCCACTAACACTATTTAATTGGAATTTAGATGCATCAAGTGCAACCGATGCACTTATAATCATCTGCAATCCACTAATACTTTGTACTGTGGTACAATTATTTTTAATAGTTACTGTTCCAGATGACCACCATTGACTAACATTCATTTGAGAATTAGAAAGAATGATACATGTTGGTGCAGTAACCGCATTAATTGATATATTATATGAATTTTTATTATTATTTTCTTCACTTATTAACATAGGTGATGCATATTGTGTTTCACTCACGTTAACAACCACGTTTTCAATAACAGGGCTTCCACTTACACTACTTCCTGAAGTTGTTGCAGAAGAGCCACCCCCACTATTACAAGAGATTAATAAGCTTGTAGCAATTATAGCTACAATCTTGAATAAAATTTGATTTGCTTTCATGTTCGTCTCCTAATGTTTTTTCTTATTATTGTAATTAAATTATAACAAAAAAATGAGTTTTTTGCAATAGTATCTATATTGCATTGCAAATGAATAAATTGCTTATATATGCATAAAAAACAGAAGAGTTTTGTTTATAATTATGGTCTTGCTTTTAGAGTATAGAATAGCTAGCGCAAAATATCAGGCTAATTTAAAGCCTGATATTTTATAGTTTAAGACAAACTTAGGATAATTTAAGCAAAATGAATCTGTCCATCCTTCAATTCCACTAGGACCGTTTGACCTGGTGCATAACTCCCAGATAAAATTGCCTTAGCCAAAGGATTTTCAATTTCTTGTTGAATCGCACGTTTTAAAGGACGCGCACCAAAAACTGAGTCAAATCCAGATTTTGCCACATAATCTAAGACCTCCTCACTAACTTGCCAGCTAACGTCAAGTTTAGCAAGGCGTTTAGCCAACACAGCCAATTGAATTTTAGCAATATTTTTAATTTGTGCTTGATTAAGACTATGAAATACTACAATTTCATCAATCCGATTAACAAATTCAGGTCTAAAATAGTTTTTAACTTCATTCATCACTACAGTTTTAACCTCAGCATATGGTTTATCACTCATTTCTTGAATTTGACTACTACCCATATTTGACGTCATCACAATTACAGTATTTTTAAAGTCTACGGTTCTACCTTGACCATCAGTTAAGCGTCCATCATCTAAAACTTGTAAAAGGATATTAAATACATCAGGATGAGCTTTTTCAATTTCATCAAGAAGAATCACGCTATATGGTTTTCTACGCACCTGTTCGGTTAAATACCCACCCTCTTCATAGCCCACATATCCGGGAGGGGCTCCAACTAAACGTGACACACTGTGCTTTTCCATATATTCCGACATATCTATTCGAATCAAATGTTCTTCACTATCAAAAAGAAAACTTGCTAAAGCCTTACATAGTTCAGTTTTACCAACACCAGTTGGCCCTAAAAATAGAAATGAACCATATGGCTTATTTGGGTCAGCCAAACCTGAACGTGAACGCCGAATTGCATCTGATATAGCGCCAACAGCTTCATCTTGCCCAATAACACGATCATGTAATACATTTTCCATCTTTAATAGTTTATCACGTTCACCTTCTAACATTTTGCTAACAGGAATACCTGTTGCACGCGAAACCACTTCAGCAATTTCCTCTGCACCGACTTCAGTTCTAAGAAGCTCTAAATCTTTTCCTTGACCTTTTTCTGCTTGCTTTAATCTTTCTTCAAATTCAGGCAATTTACCATATTGAATTTCAGCAGCCTTTTGCCAATCACCAGCGCGTTTATAATTTTCCATCTCAAGTTTGGCTTTTTCAATTTCATCTTTGATACTTTGTGAACCTTGCACCATGGCTTTTTCATTATTCCAAATCTCTTCAAGATCCGCATATTCTTTGGATAAAACCTTAATTTCATCTTCAATATGCATTAATCGTTTTTTACTTACCTCATCAGATTCGCGCTTCACAGCCTCACGTTCAATCTTTAATTGAATTAAACGACGATCTAATTTATCCATAACTTCAGGCTTCGAATCAATTTCCATCTTAATTTTTGAAGCAGCCTCATCAATTAAATCAATTGCCTTATCTGGAAGAAATCTATCGGTAATATAACGTTGTGATAATTCAACTGCTGCAACTATTGCAGGATCAGAAATTTCCACACCATGATGAATTTCATATTTTTCTTGTAAACCACGCAAAATTGCAATAGTATCTTCAACCGTTGGCTCTTGCACTAAAACTTTTTGAAATCTACGCTCTAATGCAGGATCTTTTTCAATATATTTGCGGTATTCATCTAACGTTGTTGCACCAATACAATGCAATTCTCCACGAGATAATGCAGGCTTTAACATATTTCCTGCGTCCATTGCCCCATCTGCTTTACCCGCACCAACTAAAGTATGAATTTCATCAATAAAAATTATTGTGTTACCTTCATCTTGTGATAATTCTTTTAAAACCGCTTTTAAGCGTTCTTCGAAATCTCCTCTATATTTAGCTCCAGCTAATAATGAAGCTAAATCAAGCACTAATAAACGCTTATGTTTAAGACCTTCTGGCACTTCACCATTTACAATACGTTGTGCCAGACCTTCAACAATCGCTGTCTTTCCAACTCCAGGCTCACCAATTAATACTGGATTATTTTTAGTTCTCCGCTGTAATACCTGAATAGTTCGTCTAATTTCATCATCCCGACCAATAACTGGATCAAGTTTTCCCATGCGAGCACTATCAGTTAAATCAACAGTATATTTCTTAAGAGCTTCTCGACTCGTTTCTTGTTCTGGACTATTAACACCTTGACCACCGCGTAGATCCATAATTACCTTATTGACATCAGCAAACTTAATATTAAATTTTTTAAGAATTTTACCTAAATCATTTTTATCTTCCAGAGCTGCCAATAAAAACAATTCTGAAGCAATATATTCGTCACCAAGCTTCATAGCAATTTTTTCAGTTACATTGAGTAAATTATTTAAATCGCGTGATACATTTATTTCCCCAGCATTACCAGATATTTTAGGTAAATGTTGAATACTTTGTTCAAGCCCAGCCTTAAGTGGCAAAACATTTACTCCAACTTTAGCCAAAACACTTACAATTGTAGAATTCTCTTCATTAAGCATTGCCAACATTAAATGTAATGGCTCAATATATGCATGATCATTTTTTAATGCCAAAGCTTGAGCTTCGCCTATTGCTGTTTGAAATTTTGTAGTTAATTTATCAAAACGCATTTTAAACTCCTACTAATAATTACCATGATATTAATATGGATATTATTTAATAAATTTCAACTATATTATTAAAATATTCATTATATAGAACAAATTTTACATAACAAATTTGACCACTTGACATAAAAAGTATAAATCTTGTATAATCAAAATTTTTTAACTATAAAAAGATTGTTTTATAAATAGGGATCTAAGGTATGTCACTAAATTTGAGTAAATATAAAAAGCCTTTGGCTTTATTAAGCGTAATCTTACTAAGTAGCTGCGGCGGTGGCAGCGGCGGTTCATCAAGTGGCAGCGGAACAAATCCAACCCCTACTCCTCCAGCACCGACTCCTCCCTCAGTAACTAAAACTGGTAAAGCTTCAGATTTAACTTTTGTAAGTGCAAATACTGCGATATCACTATCTAATACAAATGGTCAAGGATATGTCGTTGTTCAAAATAAAACTAATTTGCCTATTGTTGGTATTAGCTACACTGTTAATCCCCTTACGGGAACTAAACCAAATGCAACTATTTTAGGAAATAGTCCATGTGCTAATATCGCAGCTAATTCTGATTGTGTATTAAATATTCAAGTTGAATCTGGTGTAATTTCTGGTAGTTTTAATATTACAGCTCAAAATAGTGAATCTACTTTAGCTAATAATAAGATTAACTCAGCAAATTTAACTGCAGAAACATCACAAAAGCAATCTTTACCTATTGGTATTCAACAAGTTAAATATCATCTTAGCACCGACGATATAAACTTATTCTATCCTAATTTAGTTCTAGCTGGAACAAGCAATGTTTTAATTACAGGTGTAGTTACTGCTAACCCAACTACTGGATTTAATAATGTAGAGTTAGTTGATGCTAATGGTAACTTAATTCCCAATCAAAAGATTATAAGTAGTAATTTAGGTGCCGGATTAACTAATTTAGCTATAGGACAAACTTTTGCTATTTTAGCACCTGCTCCAAATGGAAATGCTGCAAGCTTAACTTTTAAACTTAGAACTTCGACCCTCTCATCTAATAGACAAGAGAGCAATGTTGTTATCAGTTCTTTAACGAATACAATTACAACTACCGCAAATAATAATCAAGGGGTTTTAAGTGCATTAACTCAAACAGTATATCTAACTAAGGATAATCCTTCACAAGTTATCACTTTAGCTAATACAGGAAATCAACCAATTTTGTCACTTAATCTGGTAAGTAGTGATAATAATGTAAACGTTAGGACTAATGCTACAACGATTAACCCTGAATCAGCAGTTAATGTAACTTTATCTCTAGAGAGCACAACTGGCACTTCTACTACTAATCCGGTTATCATTAATTATAATGATAGTGTATCAACTAGACAATCAGCCATTAATATTGAACAAGGATTAACTCCAACATCTACAGCGGCAGTTGCTGGATTAATTACTTCCTTTACTCCAGACTATATATTTACTAAAACTAGTAATGGGGCTGCAGTTATTCGTCATCTAACTTTAACTAATTCTGGCAATACAGTAGAAGATAATATCACCATAAGTGATATACCTGCTGGATTTACTTTGACTGATGGTATATCAACCAATCCATGTCACGTTATTAATGGTAACAAAATTGCTAATTTATTAACTCCAGATGGTGAAACAAATACTTGTGATATAACTATAACTTTTAATAGTTCTGCTATTACTTCTCAAACAGTTGGATCATTAGTTATCAATTACAATTATAATTCTTTATTTCAACAAAATGCAACAAGTATTGCTAGTTTAATCTATGAAGTAACTCCATCATTAGCTAATGTGGTAATTAGTCAAACTAATTCTGCACAAAACATTATAGTTAATAATAATGAAGATTTAGTTATAACGACTTATAAGTTAACCAATTTAGGCTCTGAATCCGCAACTGATTTAAATGTTACCATTCAACCAGGAGTTAATTCGCATAACCTCTTTAAATTAGTTCCTCCACCTGGAGCTTGTCGATCAACTTTAGCGGTAGGTCAATCTTGTAATATTGCAGTTGCTTTTGGTCCAGCTGATGGAACTATTCAAGCACCTGATACTGAAAATGATAATTTAATCATTAGTCATGTGCCATATCCAGGCAGCAATCCTACTGTAGACTCTAGATTATTAACTGGAAACGTTGTAAATGCACAAGCCGCGATTATTACAGCCACAAAAGATAGCGCTAGTGGTTTTGTAGATGGAGATGGCACTGAAGTATCACCCTACAATATTCAAGAAAATACTTCTGGTTATATTACCTATAATATCACCAATACTGGGCAATCTGCAGCCACCAACTTTTATATAGATACTGCGAATTTGTCAACTGGATGGAGTGTTGCTACAAGTAACTGTGGAACTGTAAATAGTCCAATTACTTTAGCTGCTTTAAATGGCACATGTAAGGTCCAATTTATTATTTTATCTGATACTATTGGGCCTAATGATTTGGATCTGGGACTAGTTTATGCCACTTGGAATGATCAACTTAGCCCAATATATCAAGCAGGAACTTTATTAAATGGATTGACTTATATCTACGTATACTCTCCAGCAAAGATTGAAGTTTATAAGCATTATAATAATGCATGGACACTAATTGATCCAAATGAGGAACTAAATGTAAAGCAAGGTGAGGCTATGGAAATAATTCCTTACATAGATGGAGGCTATAATTTGCCAGATCAAACGCTATTGTTCTCAACATCTCCTAATACCGATTCAATTACTTTTGAGAATAATCCATGTACTCTAAATGTGAATAATTACTATTGTAATGTCTATACTAAGATTGACACTAGTACAGCTTTAGGTGCACATGACATTCTAATTAATAATGTAAGTTCTAGTGAAATAACACCTAATGTTAATAAAATTAAAATTAATGTAACTCCAATTCACATTATATTTATGACATCTGAAAGTTACAACGGTAATTTAAAAGATGGTGGTGGAAGCACAATTGTAACTCCTCATACTACTGGAACAGCTGGAGCTGATGCAATATGCCAATCTGAAGCATATAGTTCTGGCAGCACAATTCCAACGGGATTAACTTTTAAAGCGTTATTGGTTGATGCTGATCGCTATCCTTGTGATGCTACAGGTCAATGCGGTGGAAGTCATTCTCTTGATTGGGTATTGAATCAAGGGGATATTTATGATAACCCAGCCGATAGTTCGGTATCTAATTCAACCTTATTTAATACAGTCAATCAAAACTATGTATTTGATGGTAGTAATATATACCTAAATTTTGCTAATGGTCTTACAGCTTCTGATAATAGTGAGTTTTGGTCTGGTATTCAAAGTATTCATATTAATGAATTAGGCAACGATATTGATGGATGGGCATATGCTGATGCGAATCCAGATTTTGATGGTGCAATGTATACTCAATACTCACCTGGAACGTGCCAAAATTTCACATCAACCTCTAGCGAGCCACAAAATAATCCAAACAGTTTTGGCTCTTTTGGGAAAACATCATTATTTTACTCTGCAGTTGGCAACATAGCACCTTCAACGTGGGGGAATTTTTATTATTTTGAAAACCAAAACCCAACTTACTATGTACTTAATATTTGGAGTTCTAGTTACGCAAAAAGCTGTATTGAGACTTCACATTTAATATGTGTATCACAATAATTTTATTACTTAACTTATGACAAACACCCACATTTTTTTATGTGGGTGTTTGTTTTAATCCATTTTTGTGCTTGACTATATCATTAAAATAGATATATACTCGTAGCTTAATCTAAACAATTTAATTAAAGTTAATACTATGCAAAACAAACTAACTAGCGAATTAATTTTTTCACAGCATAAGCTGATTCCAGTTTTAGTGTTAAATGATATTACTAAAGCAATACCAATTGCTAAAGCATTACTTGAAGGTGGAATAAAGATTATTGAAGTAACCTTAAGAACTCCGAATGCACTAAATATAATTGAAACTCTAAATCATAAAATTCCTGAAATGTTAATTGGTGCTGGAACTGTATTAAATGAAGATCAATATCATTTGGCTGTTAAACATGGTGCTAAATTTATTGTCTCACCAGGCTTAACTCATAATTTAATACAAGTATCGCATAATTACGATATTCCATTTATTCCTGGAGCAATAACTCCAACTGAAATCATGAGTGCAATTGATAATGGCCTTTACAACTTAAAGTTTTTTCCAGCAGAAAATTACAATGGTTATGCAGTTCTTAAATCTTTCTTAAATATATTTCCTAAGGTAAAATTTTGTCCAACTGGTGGAATAAACTTAGATAATGCCGCAAAATATTTAAGTTTGGGAAATGTTGCAGCTATTGGTTGTTCATTTATTGTTACCGATGAATTAGTTAAGAATAATCAATTTAACCAAATAACAGACCTTACAAAACAAGCCCTCAATTTATTCTCTAAATAGCAATGCTAACTGAAAAAATTGAAATAGCTAAGGTTAATAATGAAATAATTAGTGAATTCCCTAAAGATTTATATATTGCTCCTGATGCTCTACACGTATTTCTTGAAATGTTTGAGGGGCCTCTTGATTTATTACTATATTTAATACGCAAACAAGATTTAGACATTCTAGCAATACCGATGAAACAAGTTACTGATCAATATATTAATTATATTACTACTATGCAAATATTAAATATTGATTTAGCCGCGGAATATTTGTTAATGGCTGCAATATTACTTGAAATAAAATCACGAATGTTGCTGCCTAAACCACCTAAATCTGATTTAGCTGATTTAGAAGAAGACCCAAGAAACGATCTGATCAAACGATTAATCGAATATGAAAAAATTAAGCAGGTTGCAGAAAAGCTCGATCAAATCCCCAGATCCGAACGTGACTATTTATGGGTAAATATTGGAATGAATAATCTACCCGAACTAATACCCCAAGTGAGTATAAATGATCTAACCAAAGCTTGGCAAGAAATATTTAAAAAAAGTCTACTTGCTAATAAAATTCATATTATTCCACGGCATAAACTTTCAATTCGTCAATATATGAGTAATATTATGAAAAAACTCTCACAAGTTAAGTATATCAACTTTTTTGATTTATTTGAACCAAACTTTGGAATTTCACATGTTGTAGTCGGGTTTATCTCAATTCTTGAATTAGCTAAAGAAAATTTAATTATTCTTACCCAAACCAATCAAGAAATTCAGGTATCCTTATATAATTAACCTTTATGTAATTTATCTAAAATTAATTGCGCTTCATACAAGTAATCTTTACACATGAATATCTTATAATCTTGAGTAAAATTATTAAACCATGTTATATAAGATTTGCCAAATTTAACTTTTGTATTTTTTTCTAGGATTAGTTTATATAAAGACAATTGTAATGAATAATGATCTAATTCAGTATCCGGAATATGTGCTAATTCATATAAATGAAAATACTTAGATTCAGTTTTAATTTCACGATTAGTCTTCCAATCCCAAATCTCTAATTGACCACTTTTTTGATTGTAAAATATTTGATCAACGGTTCCACATACCATAAAATCTTTATCCCCAACAATAAACTCTGACGCAATTGGAAACATTTTTTGATCAATATCTAATAAAAATTTTTCAACTTGTGGAATTAATTGGTGTAATTGATCTTGAATTGGATCATAGCCAAACATTTCAATAATTTGCTCTTGTGGGTACACGAAATTAGAATTACTAATTTTATTTTCAATGAAAGAATGGACAATAGTTCCTTTAACTCTAGATAACTTAGCCTTTAATTCCCAATTAGCGATCAACTCTTCTGGTGACACGCCTAATTGAGGCGCTTTAATTTTAGCCCAATAAGCTTGATCAAAAGGTTTAGTATATTTTTTTAAAATCGAAGTTACAGAATCGGCAATGACATCATCTAAATAATAGATATGCTCATCCGGAACAAATCTAATATTTTTAAAAATATCAATACTTTTATAATGTCCAGCAATTATCTCTTGCATATTTTAATTCTTTAAATGATTTATGATTTATTTTGTAGCTAACCCGTTAGATGTTTTTATTTAATATTGCAGATTATAATATATCTTTAGAAAATCTGCTATCTAAAATAAATACTCCACAAAATATTTTTTATGCAAACTACAATATTGCATTGTAATAATTTAAATTAGCTAAAAGTCTAAAATGAAAACAAATAAAACCACAAATAAAAACCTAATGAACAGTGCTAAATTAGCAACTAAATATAGTGATTTGAAAAATCAATTTATGAATTTAGCAGATTCAGAAAAATTTATCATTAGTGAGATTGGCTTTCATAATGGATTAAATTTTATTTTAATAAGTAGATTATGGCAACAACATGCCCCCAAAACTGCACAATTATCTTTTATAATCTTTGAAGATAAAGCACTTTCATCAAAAACAATCCAAAAAATAAATAGTAAAATTCCTAAATATTTGTCTAATTTATATAAAAAACTATCTAATCAATTCTATCTAGTATTAAACTCAACAACTCATCGGCTTAAAATTGCTCCAAATATTCACCTTAATCTAATCATCGGTAACATTAAAGAAAATCTTGAAACACAAAGCTTTAAATCAGACCTATGGATAATAAATAAATTAGATAATCTAAAATTAAATAAACAATTAATCCAAATCATTCAAAAAAATTCTAACTCCGATACAATGCTATTGATTAATAATAAATTCCTAAAAACTAGAGATATTTCAGAAATTTTTGACATTATTTCAGTAAAAGAAAATCATAAATATAATTGGGCTATAATAGAATTAGCCACATTGGCTAACAAAACCAACCCCAAAAGCCGACTAAGCTTAAATAAACCAACACCATGGTTTGATAAATATAATAATTGTAATAGTAGCAAAAAGGTAATTATCATTGGTGGTGGAATTAGTGGCGCAGCAACTGCATATAGTTTGGCGAATCGAGAATACAAGGTAACTCTTTACGAAGAAAAATCTCAATTAGCAATGGGTGCAAGCACTATTCACCAAGGAATGCTATATGGAAATTTTTCTGGAAATCATACACCAATCTTAGAACTAAGTTTAGCAGGCTACCGCTATAGCCATCATTTAATTAATTCAATTTTAAAAAAAACTACGGAATATGATCAATGTGGCTTAATTCAATTAGCTTATAATCAACAACAATTAATGAAGCAACAACAAATACTTCAAGCTAATTTCCCTAAAGAGTTTTGTTATGAAGTGAATCAAAAACTAATCAAAAAATTATCAGGGATAGAATCGAATTATGAAACAGGCTTATATTTTCCACATGGGTTATGGGTAAATATTCCTAGCTTTGTAAAGAGATTGGCGAATCATCCCAAAATTAAAATTGAACTTAATACTCTAGTTACCGAAATTAAATATCAAAATAAATTATGGCATATTATTCAAAATGGAAAAATAATCGATTCAGCCGCAAATTTGGTAATGTGCAATTCGCATCAAATTGAACAATTTATTCCCAAATTAAATATCCGAAAAATTCGTGGGCAAATAAGCCTGATTAAGGAACAGAGTAATTTAACCTCTATTCTTTGTGGTGATGGATATATAACCCCAAACAATGGAAAACATTTTACAATAGGCGCTACATTTAAATTCAATAACCCAGATGAAACAGTTAAACTAATTGAACATCAAGAAAATTTAAAAGAAATTTACCACATTTCTGATGCATTTAAAACATTCTCCAAATCAGATAAAATTCTTGGACAAGTAGGGATTAGATCAAGCACAACTGATTATATGCCGTTAGTTGGCCCAGTTGCTGATTATAAGGAATTCATTAATGATTATAAAGATTTAAGCAAAGATTCTAATTATTGGATTGAAACTAAATGCACATATCTAAACGGACTATTTTTAAATTTAGGACACGGCTCAAAAGGAATTTTAACAGCTCCACTTTGTGGAGAAATTATTGCTGATTATATTGATAATAATATAATGCCCGTTAGTGAAAGAATTAGAAAAGCTCTACATCCAAATCGCATATGGTTAAAACAAATTATAAAATCAAAGCATAATTAATTTAAATTTTTCAAATTATGCGATAATTATGGATATAATTAATTCATATTTAAATGAGATACCTTATGTTTATTGACAATATTTCTTTTGCAACCAAACAACAAAAAACTAGTGGAAAATTACAAATTAAACAATGCAATCGGGTAATAGATTTATTGGATGAATTATCCGGTGAAATCAATTATCAATTAAGTGGGTTTTTAAATGAACGAAATCAGCCAACACTTAAAATATCAATTTGTGGTATAATAGCTACTTTGTGTCAAATATGTCTTAAAAATTTTGAAATAAATATTGATAGTAATAGATTAGTTCAAATATTTAAAAATGAAGCAGATTTAGATGCTGCTTTATTTGGCGAAGATGCTATTATTGAAGATGGCATCCTTGCCGACACTGAATTTGATGTGGTAAAATTCATTGAAGATGAATTAATAATGACTTTACCGCTAGCACCAAAACATGCTTGTTGTGCAACTTCTTCATATCAAGATACAACAAATATGCCTTTTGCGATGCTAAAAAAAATGATTAATTAAAAATTTTGAGGTGTAATATGGCAGTTCAACAAAATAAAAAATCTCCTTCTAAACGCAATATGCGCCGTGCGCACGATTTCCTAACTGCACCAGCTATTGCTACAGAACCAACTACTGGTGAAACTCATTTACGTCATCATATAAGCCCAAATGGCATATATCGTGGCAAAAAGATCATTAAAAACAACGATGAATAGTAAATAGTTTTTTGATTCTATAAGGCATCAAAATGACTATATTATTGTCAGTAGACGCAATGGGTGGTGACCATGGTGTTACCACCACGATTCCTGCCTGTATCAGAATTTTAAATGAACATCCGGATGTAAATCTATTATTAGTTGGTGATCAAGATATTATTACCACACAACTGAAAAAAAATAAATTTACATCGTTTGGTGATCGAATCGAAATTATCCATACTACTCAGGTGGTGGGAATGGATGAACCGCCACAATCTGCAATGCGTGCAAAGAAAGATTCATCAATGCGCGTTGCTATCAATTTGGTTAAACAAGGTAAAGCTAATGCTACTATATCTTCTGGCAATACTGGAGCATTGATGGCTATTGCGCGCTACGTACTTGGCACAATGGACGGCATTGATCGACCTGCCATCGCTAAAATATTACCTACTATTAAAGATGATGTGTGTGTGCTTGACCTTGGAGCCAATATTGAGTGTTCGGCAGCACACTTACTTCAATTTGGGATTATGGGCACTCAACTTATGAAAGGGCCATCAGGTAAAGATGCCCCAAGTGTTGGAATTCTAAATATTGGTAGTGAAGATATTAAAGGACATGATGTTTTAAAACAAGCTGCAGTTTTATTCAAAGAGAGCAGTTTAAACTTTTATGGCAATGTCGAAGGCAATGATATCAATAAAGGAATTGTTGATGTGGTTGTATGTGATGGATTTACTGGAAATGTTGCATTAAAGACTCTTGAAGGAACTGCTAAAATGATTAGTAATTTCCTCAAAGAAGAATTTAATCGATCTATTACGTCTAAATTAATTGGGCTTATTGCATTATCTATCCTCAAACGTGTCAAATCACGCTTAGATCCTAGAAAATATAATGGTGCAGTTTTACTAGGATTAAATGGGTTGGTAATTAAAAGTCATGGTGGAGCGGATGAATTAGCTTTCTATTATGCCCTAAAACAAGCATACGATGAAGTGAATTCTGGATTTATTCCATTACTTAAAGAATATTTAACTAAATATAAACAAGAAATTACAGCTGAGGACCCTTCAAAATTACCAGAATTTGATTATTTAAGTATGCTATAAACAAACATTATTTAAGATTTTAATTTAACCTAATTTAGTTTTTAAACTCCATTAAACGACAGTCATCTATAAATTTTTCTAATATTTCCCATGAATTCTTAGGGAACACATAAAGTCCAAAACTATTCTCTCCAATTGGCATTAATTTATACTTATTCGCTAAAAAATTTCTATCTGTCTTTTCTTTTGGAGATGGGATAATAACATTTATTTGATAATTGTTATACCATAAATAAGGATTACTTTTATCAACAATACGTGTAAATTTTTTATAAAATTTTTGTGCTCTCAATAAACAATCTTGCCACAATGCTTGTAAATTACTTACCCCATCTTCATTAATTTTAAAGCCTTCAGTTAATAATAAATATAACTCTATTGTTAAAATACCAGACCTGCAACCAGATACAGTTATGTCATTAATATTTTGTAAAATACCCACTTTTCTATCTTCACCCATGAACACCTGTTCCAAATAAGACCGCCTACTTAAAACCAGCCCACTCATTTGATAAGAGCCTAGAAATTTATGCCCAGAAATTGAAATTGAATCAATATAATCGAAAATTGATTTAATATGTTGAAATTTTTCTAGATATGGAATTACTAAACCATAGATTGCCCCATCGCCATGAATTTTATATTTACCTGGTAAATATTTTTCAAATAGTTTTTTAATAATCACAGCATCATCTACAGACCCACCAATTGTAGCACCAAAATTATTCCAAAAAATTACCGGAGTATTAATGTGTTTTAAACATTCTTCTAAATCATCAACATGAATTCCTGCGTAATCTGAATCAATCTGAATTAATTGAAGATCTAGTTGATTTGCAATTTTTCGCACCGAATAATGGCTGCGGTTAGAGGAAATAAGAATGGGAACTTGATTAAATTTCTTTTTAAAATATTCTCGATGCCACCAAATTGCGGCAAAATTTCCTTCGGTTCCACCGCTATTTACATAACCAAAACTATCATTTTTATCAAGACCTAAATGATTTGCAAATAGCTCAATTAGCTCCACCTCTAGATCTTTAATATTATCTGATAAATATTTACCATGAGTATATGGGCTACCAATATTATTTAAAAAGCATGTTGCAAAAGTATCCTTTTTAAATCCTAAATATTCAAGATCTACATCAAAAGTATGATTACGATTTACTGGATATCCGATTGCCAGATCAAATGTTTTCGTAGCTTTTTCATATAATTGGGATAATTTATCATTTAACAATTTGTTTCTCATATTTAATGTTTTAGTGAAAATTGAATCTACTCGAGAACGAATTTAATAATTCTATAAGATTTAATTAATTTTAGATACCTGGCTTGTTTCGTTAAACAGCATAAACTTATTTATTCACAAAAAGTATACACACTAAAGTTTATAATTGTGTATTTTAACATATATTCCATGCTCCACATATAATAGATAATTAAACCCTTCAAGTAAATAACGCCTAACAAGACTATTGGGGTGATTCTTATTTTATAAAAGCTAAAATGTGCCTATATTATTTTAAAAAAATTAAATTTATAACATATTTAATTAGCAAGTGCACAATTGACTTTCTTTACAAAACATAAACATTCGTAAATAATCATGATACAATACCATATGTAAATTGTTAATCCTTTTAACCTATAAGAAATTATAATGAATTCAAGGGCTATATTTAAAGATGATTTATTCTAAAATTGCTGGAACTGGAAGTTATCTCCCACAAAAAATTTTAACAAATAAAGATTTAGAAAAAATGGTTGATACATCTGATGAATGGATTACCGAAAGAACCGGAATCAAAGAACGTAGGATTGCAGATAAAGCCGAAAAAACTAGTGATATGGCATATAAAGCTGCACTTGATGCAATTAAAAGTAGTAATATTGATAAATCTGAGATTGATTTAATTATTGTAGCAACCTCAACTGCAGACATGATTTTTCCATCAACTGCATGTATTTTACAAAATAGATTAGGCCTTACTAGTATTCCTGCATTTGATTTACAAGCAGCATGTACTGGCTTTATGTATGCTCTTACCACGGCTGATTGTTATATTAAAAGTAATTTAGCTAAAACAATTTTAGTTATTGGAGTTGATACAGTTTCTAGAGCTCTTGATTATACGGATCGAAATACTTGTATATTATTTGGAGATGGGGCTGGAGCTGTTATTCTAAAATCTAGTGATAAACCTGGAATCCTCGCCAATGAATTACACGCGGAAGGTTCTGGAGTAGAAATTTTAAATGCAACAGGTTATATTAGACAGGGAAAAATTGAAGGTCATCCTTATATAAGAATGGATGGTAAGGCTGTATTTAAAATGGCCGTTCGTAATCTTGCTGATATGGCAATTAGTGTATTAGAAAAAGCTTCGGTCAAAAAAGAAGATTTAGATTGGTTTATACCACATCAAGCAAACTCTCGAATTATAGAAAGCACCGCATCATTTTTGGGAATCCCACTGGATAAGGTTATTATAACTGTAGACAAGCATGGAAACACTTCTGCAGCATCTGTTCCATTAGCGCTTGATGTTGGGGTTAAATCAGGTAAAATTAAACCTGGACAATTAATTTTGCTTGAAGGAGTTGGCGCTGGTTTTACCTGGGGCGCTTCAGTTTTACGCTATTAAGTTGCCTATTAATTTTAAAGATTTTTCTCATCAATTATACGCATAATCTGAAATAAGCTATTTAACGAGTTAGAAACACCATTTAGGATATCAAAAGAATCATTATTTAAATTTAATTTCTTAAATTCTTGAATGATCTCTGGCTCTTTAAGATCCCAAATATCGAACAAGTCTAATTTTAAATCATTATAATCAGATAAAATCATTTCTGACAATTGCGGCTTTAATTGGTTATCTAATAGAATAAATGCTCCAGTTAAATAAAACATATCTTGATAAAACTTATCTTCTAAATTTTTGTGATCTTTAAAATATTGATCTAATCCATCATTCCAAGTTACCAACCAACCACTTAAATAACCGTATAACCAATTTAAAAGGTTACTTTGTTCAATAACTGATAAATTTACTATTGTCACGTTTATATTATTTACATCAACTAAAACACTAATTGGAAGATTTTTTTCAAAAGCATTATTGACTAAAGTCGTATAGATCAATAACAAATTATCAATAAATTTAGTAAATAATTTATTATCTGTAATTTTATCTTCATCAAGAACCAAATAATCAGGAAACCATAAATCATCACTATTTTCACTGATTGATAAAATATATGAATAAAACCATCCATGGATAAAATAAATATCATATCCAGGATATAAATAATTAGCCGAGTACTTATTTGCCAATTCTATGTTATGGCTTAAGTCATTAGTTTTATTCATCAATAAATCAATCAGTAAAATGTTATTCGTTAATTGAAACTTCCTCATTATACTACATATATTCCTTTAATTAGTGTAAAATTATGGGATATCATATAAAGATTCAATATAACACAAGGAAACCTATTAATGTCTGGTATACTTAACATTGCAACGAAAGCTGCTTACTTAGCTGCAAATGCAATTCAACAAGGAAGTCGCAATTTATCTAATCTCGTTATCGCCCAAAAAGGAGAAAACGATTACGTTACCGAACTTGATAAAAAGTCTGAACAAATTATAATCGATACGATTAAAAAAGCCTTTCCCAGTCATAATATTTTCTCTGAAGAATCAGGTCATGAAGATAATAACTCTGAATTCACCTGGATCATTGATCCAATTGATGGAACAACCAATTTTATGCACGGACATCCACAATATAGCATCTCGATTGGAATAAAATATCAAAATCAAGTTAAATATGGAATAGTTTTTGACCCTAACCGTAATGATTTATATAAAGCTGAACTTGGTAAGGGTGCGTATTTAAATGATAAACGTATTCGTGTATCTAAGGTTGGTCAAATTAAAGAGGCTTTAATTGCAACAGGATTTCCAACTTACGATATGTCAATTATAGATAAATACTTAATAATTTTTAAAGAAATGTTGATAAATTCAGCTGGGCACAGAAGATGCGGTTCCGCAGCTCTAGATTTAGCTTTTGTTGCCGCTGGATGCCTTGATGGATTTTGGGAATTTAATTTAAAACCTTGGGACTTTGCTGCAGGATTTCTCTTAGTTAAAGAAGCTGGTGGATTAGTTACAGATTTTCAGAATAAGCAAGACTTTTGGGTAAATGGCAATATTTTGGCAGGAACTCCAAAAATTCTTCCACAAATGCTAAAAATTATTCAAAAGCATCTATGAAACCACAACACACCCCGGTTATGGCACATTATTTGGGAATTAAACAAGAGTTTCCTGATATGTTAGTATTTTATCGAATGGGGGATTTTTATGAATTATTTTTTTCGGATGCAGAAAAAGCCTCACAATTATTAGGCATCACTTTAACCACCCGTGGCATATCTGCTGGCGAACCAATTAAAATGGCCGGTGTCCCATTTCATGCTGTAGAGCAATATCTCACAAAACTAGTAAAATTAGGTGAATCAATTGTAATTGTTGATCAAGTTGGCGAAGTAACTGGTAAAGGGCCAATTGAAAGAAAAGTTACTAAAATCATAACCCCTGGAACTTTAACTGATGCTGGATTACTAAATGATAAGGAAGATAATTTACTAAGTTCAATATATATTGATAAAAAACATTTTGGTATTGCAACAATATCTCTATCTGCGGGGAAATTCTATATTAGCCAACTTCCTGAAAAAGATTTATTTGATCAATTAGAACGCATCAAACCTGCAGAACTATTAGTTCCAGAATCACTTATAAAATATTTTAAAGCAAATAAGCCAGATTTAATTATAAAAGGTTCGCCTGATTGGCTATTTGATACTAACTCTTGTAACACCAGAATTTGTGAGCACTTTAAGGTAAAAGATCTAGATGGATTTGGAATTAGTAAATATCCATTAGCTATTGCAGCAGCTGGTGCTTTACTTGATTATGCCAAGCAAACTCAAAGAAATGATTTACCACATATCAACAATATTTATTATGATAATCAAAGCGAATATTTAGTATTGGATGCAATTTCCAGACGTAATTTAGAAATTAATTATACGATTAATGGCGAGAAGTCCCCTACTCTTCTATCATTACTTGATAAAT